>JBAWXO010000018.1:0-12460 GCA_037144035.1 Kiritimatiellales bacterium | reverse complement strand
CTTACACCGCTTCTTGCACCGATCTGGATATTACACTGCCGAGCTGGGCGCTCTACGACGGTAAAGCCGCCGTGCTGGCGCGGCTGGCGGATTCCGATACACGCAAAAAAATCCGCGCCGAAATTCTCGAAGGACGCGGCGAGTTCGGCTTTGGCATTATTATGATCGGTTCGGCCGAGCATCCCGACCTTCAGCGGTTTAAAGGAATGTATCTGCCGGACGCAGCCCGGGAACTCGGCATGGAACCGGTGGATGCGCTGCTCCATATTGTGGAAAAAGACGAACTGCGCACCGGCGGGATTTTCTTCGGTATGAACGAAGAGAATATGTGGAAGATTCTGGCACAGCCGTGGGTGATGATCGGTTGCGACGCATCGCTGCGCGCGCCGGACGGGATTCTCAGCAAGGATCATCCGCATCCGCGCGCCTACGGAAGCTTTACCAAACTGCTGCGCGCCGCGCTGGACGGGAAAACCGTTCCGCTGCCCGAAGCAGTCCGCAAGATGACCTCACTGGCCGCGGAACAGTTCCGGCTGAAAGCGCGCGGTGTGCTGAAGAGAGGAAACTTTGCCGACGTGGCGGTATTTGATCCAGCGAAGATCAAAAAAAACACGACCTACGCGAAACCGCATCAGCTTTCCGAAGGGATCGAGGCGCTGGTCGTCAACGGTACGCTGACAATTGAGAACGGGAAGCTGACCGGCAACCGAAATGGAAAATTTCTGGACTGATTTTCACCACCCAGCCTTCGCCAAGGCTACGGCGGGCACGGCAGAGGACACCGAGGAACACAGAAGATTCCAAAGCTCGGAGAAATCAGAAGCCCATGAGGTTGAGATAGCTATTCCAAAGACGGTAGCCGCCAAGCATCCAGGAGAAGGCGGCGAGCGCAATGTAAGGCCCAAAGGGAATCTGGCTCGAAAGCTCTTTTTTCTTCATGACGATTAAGCCCGTGCCGATCACAGCGCCCGCGAACGCGGAGCAGAAGGTGATGTAAATCACCGCCTGCCAGCCGAGCAGCGCGCCCAGCATTCCCATGAGTTTGACGTCGCCAAATCCCATGGCTTCTTTTTTGAATGCGGCAGTTCCTAACTCACGAATCGCCCAGAAAAGCCCGAAACCGGCGGCGAGGCCGATGAGAGAAGCTTTGAGTCCGGCGAACCACCCGACGGTGTTGTGCAATTCGGGAGCGATCATGCTGAGTAGCGGAAAGAGAATCATGCCGCCGATCGTGACGCGGTCAGGAAGCCACATTTCTTCAAGGTCGATGAATGTGCCGAGCAGGAGCCCGAAGACAGCGAGCATATAGATAGGCGCGACCGGGCTGATCCCGTAGATGAGCCAGATCGTAAGAAAGAAAAGCCCCGTGAGCAGTTCGATCGCCGGATAGCCGACAGAAATCGGAGCTTTGCAACTGCGGCATTTACCCCGGAGCAGGAGCCAGCTCAAGACAGGAATATTATCGTAGCCTTTGATGCGGGTTCCGCATTTCGGGCAGGCCGACGGCGGCCAGGCAACGGATTTTTCTTTCGGGATGCGCCAGATGCAGACATTGAGAAAACTGCCGAAGCAGAGACCCAGAGCCAGAATGATCGTCGACCAGTAAATCATCCAGATTGCCATCATGAGTACACCGCCTTTTCCAATGCTTCGCGCATAGCTTCAACACTTGGTTTGATTCCTGTCCAGATTTCGAAAGCTTTCGCGCCCTGATGCAAAAGCATGCCGAGGCCGTTCGCAATCTGTGCGCCGGAGGCTTTGGCGGCGCTGAGGAAGCCGGTTTCGGGATACATATAAATCAAATCAAAGACGCGTTGCCCTTTACAGAACGCTTCTTTCGGCAGCAGCGAAGGATCGTCTTTTTTCATGCCGACCGGCGAGGCCTGAATGACGAGATCGGCTTCGCGGCAGACTTTGACCTGCTCCGTCTTTTCCAAACACTGGAAAATTCCAACCTTTTGGGCGATGCGATGAATTTCCGTCGTCAGGTTGGCAACGCGTACAGCATCCACATCAGCCAGCGTCAGCGACTTCGCGCCGTTGAGAGCGGCCATGAGCGCGACAGCACGCCCCGCCCCGCCGCAGCCGAGAACAAAAACGGAATCGCCCTGAACCGTTTTGCCGAAAGCTTCTTCGAGCGCTTTGAGGAAGCCGTAGCCGTCGGTGTTGTGGCCGATCATTCCGTCTTTGGTGAATTCAACCGTATTGACCGCACCAAGAATCCGGGCGCTGTCCGCCAGTTGTTTCAATCCTTGGAAAGCGACCTCCTTCAGAGGAATCGTCAGGTTGACGCCGGCGTAGCCTTCGGACGGAAACTTCGCGAGACGCGCCATCAGTTCGCCGGGCGGGACATCGAGTTTGCCGTATTCATACTCGGCATCGAGACCCAGCGCCTTGATAGAGGCGTTGTGCATGACGGGTGACAACGTGTGGCCAATGGGATGTCCGAGAACTGCCAGTTTTTTCATTTCTTTTTCCCGGCGATACGGTTCAGTCCGGCGATGATTGCGCGGACGGCTGCCTGGTCGATGTTGGAGTCAGAGCCGACACCAAAGACGATGCCGTTGCCTTCCAGCTTCAACGGAACGTAGGCCAGCGCCTGCGCATCGGCACCTTTGCCGACGGCCTGTTCGTGGTAATCATCAACGCCGAAGTCGATGCCGACGATGCCGCGCACGGCATGGACAAAGGCGGAGATCGGCCCGTTGCCGTCAGCAATGGCGGTTTTTTCAACGCCGCTAACGCGGACGCGGACTTCTCCATGGATAAAGGTCGGATCCTTGTCATCAGGACGCGGCCAGTAGCCGATCAGTTCATACGGGCCGGCCGGGTTGACGAACTTTTCGCGGAAGACGTTATAGACCTCTTCCGATGAAATTTCTCGTCCGACCGCTTCGCTGTAGGTCTGCACTTCCTCGCGCAGTTCGGGCTGCATGGTTTTGGGCACTTGGATGCCATAGTCCTGCTCCAGCACCCAGGCGATCCCGCCCTTGCCGGATTGCGAGTTGATGCGGATCAGTTTCTCGAAATTACGACCCAAATCGGCCGGATCGACATGCAGATAAGGCACTTTCCATTTCATTCCAAATATTTTGACCGCTTCGCCCAGACGGTGCATCCCTTTATTGATGGCGTCCTGGTGCGAACCGGAAAAAGCCGTGAAGGCATACTCGCCGGCGTAAGGCTGACGGTAGTAAACCGGCATGCCGGTCAGGCGCTCGACGGTTACAGCAATTTCGTTCAGGTTGGAGAAATCCAAGCCGGTATCAATACCGCGCGAAAACAGATTGTTGGCCACGGTGACCAAGTCGACGTTACCGGTGCGCTCGCCGTGTCCGAACAGCGTGCCCTCAACACGGTCGCCTCCGGCCATCATCGCCAGTTCAGTGGCGGCGACCGCCATACCCTGGTCGTTATGGGCATGCAGAGAAATCTTCACGCAGTCGCGATGCGGGAAGTTTGCAATGAACCATTCGATCATGTCCGCATAGTGGTTGGGCGGACGGCGCTCAACCGTGGCGGGCAGATTCAGGATCATCGGTTTTTCGGGCGTCGCTTTGCCCCACGCGTCATAAACGGCTTTGCACATTTCCAGACAGAACGGCAGATCGGTGTCGGTGAATTCCTCGGGTGAAAATTCATAGCGGATATCGCTCTCCGGCATGGTGTCGGCCAGCACGCGAATGCGGCGGGTGGCCTCGACGGCCGATTTCATCGTGCCTTTCTGATCCGTTCCGAAGACTTTTGTCATGTGCAGTTCAGAGGTCGCGATGTAGGCATGAATAATTCCCTTTTTGACGCCCTTGAACGCTTCGAAGGTACGATCAATCAGGTGCGGGCGACACTGGGTCAGCCCCATGATGAAGACATCGTCTGGAATGTGTTTCTCTTCTATCAGACAGCGGAAGAAATTAAAGTCGTCCTGGCTGGCGGAAGGGAACCCCGCTTCTATTTCCTTGAAACCGATGCGGCACAGCATCTGGAAGTATTCTAGCTTCTGATCGGGGTCCATCGGATTGGGCAGCGCCTGGTTGCCGTCACGCAGATCAACGGAGCACCACGCGGGGCTGGCGGTCAGCGTCCGTGCGGGCCATTGACGATCCGGCATCTCGAACGGCACGGGTGCTTTGTATTTAGGTGTTTTCATTGTTCTTTCCTTTACTGTTTTTTCTCCGTTAAACCCATCATGAAAATAAAAAACCTCTCCGGGCTACGGAGAGGTTCGGCGAAATCATTGTTGGTGGATTAGATCAACAAGCGCAGAACTCCCGCAGGGTTTCCCCGGCGAGCAGAAGAAGTTCTGGGTTGTTGCGTGCGCTATTCATGGTTATCGGGCCGAACGATAGGTGCGAGGGCCCTGTTTTGTCAACCCCCGTTCTGCTGGCTACTCAGGTTAACCAGCAGGTGGGGGTAAAGCTTCTGAACAAATTCGATAATTTGCTGTTCGTAGGCCTTTGACTTCTCGTCCGTGCGGTCGCCAGCAACGACGACGTAGGCCCATTTGTGGGAAATGCTGTTCACAACGCGGTCCCAGGCCATCCAAAGCATACGCATATAGTGACTGGGGGTTTCGCGCCCCTGACCGACAAACCAGTAGGCATAGTAGCCGTAATATGTTTTGCGCGCTCCGTCGGCACCTCGGTAGTTACGGACGGTTTCCAAAACAGCGACCTGAATCGGCTCGCGGCCCTCCAGCGGGACTTCGATGATCTGCGGCATCACAACATTCCAGAAGTGCTGGTTGACAATGGTACTGCCTTGTCCAACCAGACAGCGTTCCGGGCGGTGAATACTGTCACGCTCGCGGCCTGAAAGCACAATGGAAACAAATACTTGATTCGCCGCATCGTTTGTATAGATAGACTTCAAAAATTCCGTGTCATGCGGAAGCGCGTCATATTCGGCCAGACTCATCGTGAAAAGTTTCTCGCCGGTGACTGGGTCAATGTTCGGCAGCTCCAGTTGGCTAACCTGGTACTGTTTTGGCTTTTCAGCGTTATGAGAGAAGCGCAGTTCGTCGCCAAGCCATCCGCCGTCGAGCGCGGCAGGCAACTTCATGAGCACCCCGGCCTTATCGCTAAGCGCAACGTCTACCGTGAACGCTAAAGCGATGGCTGCGATGATCATCAACCCGATAAGAATCAGGTACGGCGTAAAAGCACGGATTTGCATTTCTTCAACACCTCTTTGAATTCAAGGTTCAACAAGCCGCCAATGACCACCATCATGGTGATAGAGGCCGTGAAAAGGATGTAGCCGGAATAATCATGGTAGATGCCGAGCGCCAGCTTTCCACCGGCGGCTTCGGCCACAACGGCTACGGTAACAATACGCGCGATGTTACCGACAACCGCCAGCGGGATAGATGTTGCGAACAAAATCCATTTTTTCACCACCGTTTTCTGGGTGAAATAAGCATAAACCGCAGTCAACGCTGTCATGGCAAGAAGCGAACGCAGGCCGCTACACGGATCCGCCACATCGAACTCAAAGCCGCCAGCTACATTTGAATAAATAGCGGTTCCGGAACGAATCGCGCCGATCCCAATGCCGTTAAGTAAACCGGTAGCCAGCGTGGTTGAGAACATACGCAGGGGAAATGCCATAACATCCATGAAGTTCAGCGGGATGCAGAAAACCAGATAGGAACAGGGGAAAATAAGCTTTTTGGCCAGCTCCCAACCGAAGAGATAAAACGGAACGCCCCAGATCAGCAGAACCAGACTGGCCAGCGAAAAGTGGGTTTGTTGCATCTTGGCACCCAGCCAGTGCACCGCCAGCGCAAAAATCACCACAGCCAGCCCGCGAAAATCCGTGTGCACGCGGACCGAGAAGATTTCTTTCCGCTTATACCAGAGCACGCCTAGACTGACAAAGGGGATGAAATAGCCGTGCGAATAGTCCGCACCAAAAGAAATTGTGTCTTGCCAGCGGGAAAACATCCACTGAAAGGCGGAGCGGCTGCCTACGTTTGCAACCGTATTTCCCAGCATGTGGAACAGCATGAACATCAGGCCGATGATTACGGAAATCAGTCCGATCTGTATCAGTTCCGGCGCGGCCAGCGCACCGAGCCGCCATCGCTCGCTCCAGACTTTGATGGATGATTGATTCTGCATAGAAATTCTTAATTACCCAAGAAATCTACCACACCGCCCCTAAAAAAACAGGTTTTTATTGACCGGAGCCTTTAAACGCTTGAAGAGACATCCAAGCCGGAAGAACAGACGTAGCGTAAAAACATCCCGGAGCCGAACAGGATATCCATTCCTTGGAATAGTAAAATCCGGTTTGATCATCCTGTCGGGCGCCATCGAAAGACTGCTCAGAAAAAACAACTGTCATGCGGTTCAGGGGCTTCGTTTGATCACAGGAAAAAACCCGGTATTCATTTCCGGCGAACAGGCGGTTGATCAACCGGGTCTGCCGCCCCCACCGGCCGTCACCAGCCCCGAGCTCCAAAACTCCGATACCATCCGATACGGGCGAAACAAAATGCGCGGGCAGCGCCAGAATTTCATCAAAAAACCGGACCGGCGTTTTGGGGTCATCGCGCATCAGGCTCCGGCTATCGGCGTAAAAACGGCTATTTGAAAGTTCAGTATCACTAAGCCCCACAGCAAATCCCCCGCGCAAAGAGGCGGCCAGCATAAAGTAGCCGAACATCGGCGTGTGCAGCACTTTGATTGAATGCCCGCTATCAAAGCGGAAATCCGCCTGCCGGACCGCATTCCAAACCAGCTGATTGTGATCTACCGGATATTCGTTTGCCTGGCGCAGACGGAACATAAACGGAAGGGTTCCGCCCATCGGATAGAACCCGTCGCCGCTGGGGAACAGCGTCGCGTGCGAAACTGCGATCTGTGGTTGATTCAGTGCAGGAATCCGCACCCCTAGAACCAGAGGCAGTAAGGCCGCCAACGAGATCATTATTTTGACTGCCCTAGAACTCCAAACCGGAAGGCGCGCCGAGACCGCCAGCAGAAGGACGGCCTCACATCCGCGCCAGAAATAGCGTGGTGCATGCAGTTGCGGAATAAAAAATAGAACAGGCAGAAGGAATGCAAACAGCCCAGCAAGTCCGTACAGCTTTTCAAGCGTTCCCGGCCCTTTTACCGCCCGGACGGACAGATGGATCGAATACAACGCAAAGAGCAACCCTGCGGCGCCGAAGCCGAAGACCGTGTAGCCCGCAACCATTTTCAAATTAAAGAACGGATCAACGGCCTCTCCGCCGGCGGGACAAAACATCTGTCCCGCTATTAGAGCAACTATTCCCGCCGCGCTGATTTTAAAATGCTTGGAACCGGCGAGGTCGGATTTTATATTTTTTTTCCACCTAGGCAAAAAACTTCCTGCGTTGCTCGCTTGTACTCGCAAGCGACTGGCAACCATTGGAAACGGTGTAATCAGCCAGAGTAATAACGGGAGCAACAAGATGACATCCGCACGCGAACCAACGGCCAAAGCAAAGAACACCGCCGCCGGCCAGCCGCCCCGTCGCGGGTCCGCCCGAAGGAGGAGCGCAGCGCTTAACAGCAGAAAAGCGGAGGACAGCACCGAGCTGTTGACATAAAACGTGTTCAGAAGAACGGCGGGCGCAGTCAGAAAGCACAGAAGTGCTAGGGGTGGAAGCACTTTGCGGAAGCGAACGACAAAGATGGACAGCGCGGACCAGAATATCAGAGCCAGGCTGATGTTAGCGACAGCCACTGGCGAAGTTCCGGCAGGCAAAAATTTAAGAACTGCAGCGCATGTCCAGTAGAGGACATAGGTTTTGTCATATTGATAATAAGCGGACGGATCCTGCATGCGGCCATGCGCAAGGTCGTATGCGCCGGCCAGAATGGTTGCCTGATCGTTCTTGCGCATCAGGTCGCCGGTGCACCAAAGCGAGAACGTGGCGACTGTGAGCAACAGGAGGATGTTAATCGTTTTTTTCATACGCCGTGATACTTGATGGCTCTGCCAATGCCTTCACGGAAGCTTATTTTATGGGAAAATCCGAATTCGCGCTGCCGGGCGGTGTCGCCACCGCGCGCAAAAACTCCTTCGGGCTTATCCGAGGTTCCTTTGATTTGCGGTTTAAATTCGCAAAGTTCAGCGGCGATCTGGGCAAATTCGATAAAGGAGGTATAAATGCCAGTCGAAAGATTGAGTGCGGAGGCATCGTTAATCTGATCCATCGTGATTAAAACGCCTTCTATACAGTCGTCGATATGGATAAAGTCACGCATCTGCCGACCGCTTCCCCAGACCGTGATTTCCGGGGCACCGCGATGTGCCAACACCCGTTTGCAAATGCCGGGGAACGGATAGGAATCGTCCTGATCCTCGCCATATCCCGAAAACGGGCGATAGCAGACCGACTTGAGTCCATGTTTTTCGAAGGCCAGTTGCGCCAGATATTCATTGGTCAGCTTGGCCCAGCCGTACGTCATATCCGGCATACCGATCCGGTCTTTAAACGTGATCATTTCTTCTTTAAGCAACACGTAATGATCGGGACGCTGAAGTTCAATCGGATACGCCGCGCTGGAACTGAACACCACGTTTTTGGCCGGCCGGGCCTTAACCGCCCACTGCCAGTACTGTGCGTCGATGGAGAGATCGTCCGCGACGGCGAGCGGATTGTTTTCGATCATTTCGCGCCCCCCAACCATGGCGGCCAGATGAAAGGCATAATCGAAATCGGTATCGCCGTTATCCCGGAACCAGTCGCGGCAGTCTTTTTTGTAGAAATGGAAGTTTTTGTTTTCCAAGGGTTGGAAAAGCGGCCACTTTTCCGGCGTAATACCGCCGCTGAGCGGCGCAATGGGATCAACACACTGGACTTCGTGTCCCGCCTTGAGCAGGCGCGCAATCAGATGCCGCCCGACAAATCCGCACCCACCCGTCACCAGTGATTTTTTCATACGCGCACCTTATCAAATGCCTGTTTCAACTTCCGGATAAAACATTCTGCTGTATAGAACTGCTCATACCGCCGCCGCCCTGCCCGACCCATTCGCACATTCAGTTCGCGGTCTTTCGCGAGAGCCTGCAATGCATTAGTAAAAGCCTCGACGTCGTGCGCCGGACAGAGAATTCCGGTTTCACCGTCCGAAACAACGTCTTTCGGCCCCGGCCAGCCGGAAGCAACCACGGGCAGGCCGTACGCCATCGCTTCCAGCTGCACGATGCCGAATGTTTCCCACTGATAGAAGGTCGGGAAAAAGAAAACATCCGCCCAGGCATAGAGAGCCCAGAGATCCGCGCCGGTTTTCTGCCCCAGCGTCTGCACCTCATTCTGGAGATCCATCCGGGCCAGGAGCTCTTCAAACCTCAGGCGCTCTTTGTCCGTGTACCAGAGGCCAGCCGTCCGGATTTCGAAATCCACACCGCGCCGTTTGAGTTCGCTCGCGGTTGCAAGCAGATCGAACAGTCCTTTGGTTTCCGTGTGAATTCCGACGTAGAGGATTTTTAGATTGCCGATTGCTGATTGTCGATTTTCTGTCGACAAGGGGATGTCAATCCCGTTCGGGACGATGCAAACCTGCCGGGCACCAAAAAATTTGCCGTCGCGAGGACAGGATTCCCCGAGTTCGATGGCCAGATCCGGGCGGCCGTACGCCTTCATGGCGAGAAGTTTGATCCAGGCATGGCGGCGTATAAATTCAGAAACTCCGCCGGAGTGAAAATGGAACACGGTTTTGCCGGCCAGAGGCCGAACGGCACAAAGAAATAAAATGTCGCGCAGGACCGGGATCAGATTTGGAGAGGCCGGCGGATAATACAGAACGGAGCCGGGATGTTTCTTTAGGGCGCGGCGGGTTTCGCGAATCAGATAAAACAGGTGAGCGATTTTTGAAACCCCGAATTTCCCCGCCGAAACCACCGAATCGCTGTAAGCCATGCGGATATGAAGCAGATCGAACTCATCCCGAAGCCCGTCGATCATCCGCAGAATCATCTTCGCCTGACCGTTATACGGCGGCGGCGTCTGCCCGACGATGATGAGTTTTCGGAGGCTATTCATGGGCGTCCCATCTGAAACGAAAATCTGCTTTTTGCGCGGTAACCTTTTCCCGAACATTGGAATCCTCCGGATAGAGGGCATATTCCAACGGAACCGCCTGCCGGAATCCGCCGCGAATAAACTTTTCTGAATAACGCAACAGATTCCAGATCGGACGGCCCAGCCTATATTGCAAAGCGGCCTTCTGACGAAACGACCGCAGCTCTTCGACCCCGGCCCGTTTACGACTCAGGTTTTCTCCAGTCATTGTGCAGGCGGCTAGATAGACTCTCATCTGCGCCGGTCGGAATCCGGCTTTAATGGCCCGGACGATCAAATCGCAATCTCCGACCGCTTTCCACGCGGTGTCAAACCGCAACCCGGACGCAAAGATTCGGGAGCGAAAGAACATGGCCGCACTCTGCGTATAGAGATGATCCGCTAAAACATAAGCCTGACGCAACGGTGGATTTTTCCGGCACGTCAACAGCCGACCCTGGGCATCCACCAGTAACGCGTCGCCATAAACAAAATCAGACTCAGAACGCTTTTCAAACCCTCGTGAAACGTTCTGAAGTGTTTCGGGAAAATACTGCTCATCGCAGTTGAGCCAAGCGATCACGCTGTCGCGTGAGTTATTGGTGATTGGATATTGGTTGTTTGGAATAACGTTCCCGTTGCTGCTAACGGAATTGGATGTACGCTCAATTCCTTTGTTAAGCGCGTCGTACATGCCCGCATCACGTTCAGAACTCCACGTGAAACGGTAGTTATTGGTTATTGGATATTGGTTGTTGGCATCTGCGCTCTGACTCCTGACTTCTGCGTCGTATTGGCGCAGCCAGTCGACCGTTCCATCGGTTGAGCCGCCGTCCTGGATGTGGTGATGGACTTGCAGTCCAGAGGTCAGCGGGCAGAGGTCAGGGGTCAGACAGGAACTCCGGCCTTTGATTGCTGATCCCTGCTGTTGCGGCGCGACCTGATCCGCACCTGAAGCGATACACCGCTTAAGGTACGGCAACTGGTTAAAAGATGGCGTTATGATGGTAAATTTCATGGTTATACTTGTTTTAACCCCTCCGCGCCAATGCGACGCGGCCACAGTTCATATCTTTCTTCATACTTCCCACAGAACAAAATGGAACACAATGGGACACCCTCCCCCCCCTCCGGTTTGAAACTCCGTTTGATTTTTCCCCTTACTATAGCAGGCCGCATTGTTTGTGTGAACCCTGCTTACCATAAATGGAGAAATCAAACCGAAAGGAAACGCACCATGGAAAAGAACAGAAACCAGACCCCGCCGCCCGGATCAAAACCGGGCGAGCTGACCGCCCGCCAGGAGAAGCTGTTGAGCTTCCTTGCGGGAAACCCGAACATACAGGCGGCGGCTAATGCCGCAGGCGTTGGGCGAACAACCGTCCACCGCTGGCTGAAAGAACCGGCCTTTCGGGAAGAACTCACGCGACGACGTAACCTGGCGCTGACCGAAGCGATGAATTCGGTACAGGCCTACACCGCCCAGGCGGTGGAAGAACTAATCAAACTGATGGGCTCTCCGAACGAGTGGCTGCGGCGGCAAATCTGCATGGACATTCTGAACTGCTCGCAGAAAACCATGGCGACGGAGCAGATTTTTCAGCGCCTTGATGCACTGGAAAAAGACAGGGAAACTAACCAATCCGGGAGGAAGCAATGAAATCAGCGATCAAACGGCTGGAAGAGCTGGAGAAAAACAGGCCGACCCACCACGAACCCGGCCCTGTGTTCATGTGGTACGGATGGGAGATGACCAAAAAGAAAGAAGCCAGGATTCTCTTTAAATATCCTAACGTCTTCTTCTGGAAACTTCTCTCATTGACGCTACCCTACGGGACTACGAAAAGGGAGGGCATCATAGAGCATGTGGAAGGGGGTATGCTGATATGGCCGGATCCCGAAGCGAAGAAAAAACGGGATGAAAAAATAAGGCGAATGGTTATGAAGCGAAATTCGATGCGCGAAGATGAATAGGGCTGTTCTCAGTTAAAATGCTGTGCCGTGAAGCGGGGTAGCCCGCCCACGGCGGTAGAGCAGAGCCGCCCCACGGAGGGGAAAACGTGGAACTTGAAACCTGAACCGAGCCAAAAGGCGAGCTGGGCGCCGCGAATGCGGGGCAGCGAAGCGACGGCAACGAGCGACGTGAGTGGCAATGGGCGCGAATGAATTAGCCACGAAAAACACGAGAAGGCACAAAAAAGGAGATGTTGAACCACGGAAGACGCCGAAAACACGGAAAGAGATTGGCCACACCTGAGCCAACGGCGAAAGAGGCTGGCGCGAAGCGACAGCAGCGAAGCGGCAAAAAACACGAGAAGGCACAAAAAACCTCCAAGGGGCGGGAGAGAGCTTCACCACCCAGCCTTCGCCAAAGGCTACGGCGGGCACGGCAGAGGGCTCAGAGGCACAGAGAAAATTCCGATG
>JBAWXO010000017.1:0-12528 GCA_037144035.1 Kiritimatiellales bacterium | reverse complement strand
GACCAGCCCGGGACGGAACGGCAGAAAGTTCCACTTGGATCCGGCGGCCTCCAGCACTTCCAGCGTGTCGATGCCCATGCGGCTGAAAATCATGGCCAGTTCGTTCATCAAGGCGATGTTGACGTCGCGTTGCGTATTCTCGATGACTTTGGCCGCCTCGGCCACTTTGATGGACGGCGCTTTGTGCGTCTCGACCGTCAGGATGCTGCGGTAAAGAGCGTCCACAAAGTCGGCGACTTCCGGAGTGGAGCCCGAGGTGATTTTCACAATATTGGTCAACCGGCGCTGTTTGTCGCCGGGGTTGATGCGTTCCGGACTGTAGCCTGCAAAAAAGTCCACGTTGAATTTTAGCCCGGAAACTTTTTCCACCACCGGAATACAGTCTTCTTCGGTCGCGCCCGGATAGACGGTGGATTCATAAATCACCACGTCGCCTTTGGAGATGACTTTGCCGACCGTTTCGCTGGCTTTGATCAGAGGCGTCAGGTCGGGACGGTTGGATTTATCGACGGGAGTGGGCACGGTTACAATGTAACAGTTACAAGTTATCAGTTCAGAGTTATCAGTTGAAAACTTCAGTAGCTTGGCAGAGGCCAGCTCTTCCGGGGAGCATTCCAGAGTGTGGTCTTTGCCGGCAGCAAGCTCAGCCACCCGGACTTTGTTGATGTCGAATCCAAGGGTTGGAAACTTTTTGCCGAATTCGACCGCCAACGGCAGGCCGACATACCCGAGACCGATGATGCCGATTTTAAAGTCGGCAGAGGACAGTGGACGGCAAACAGCAGATAGCAGATTCTTTTTCATAATTTTTATCCAAACCTCGCCAGGTGATGTTTCGGTACATTTTTCAGAAGCGGGGCCATCTGATCTTTTTCCGAGACGAGGAATTTCTGGTCGGGCCATTGGATTCCAATGGACGGATCATTCCAGCGCACAGCATATTCATCGCCCGGCGTATAGAAGTCGCTGCATTTATAAACGAAATCGACTTCGTTGCTCAGCACGCAGAATCCGTGAGCGAAGCCTTTCGGAATAAAAAGCTGATGGTGATTTTTTTCTGACAGGATGGTTCCAACCCATTTCCCAAAGGTTGGAGAGGCGTAACGCATATCCACCGCGGCATCAAATACTTCGCCGCGAATTACAGAAACGAGCTTGTCCTGCGCATGTTCGAGCTGATAATGCAGTCCGCGCAATACACCTTGGGTTGAGCGCGACCAGTTGTCCTGCACAAAACGCACGTTGATGCCCATTTCGTGGTATTGTTTTTCGTGATAGGTCTGCATGAAAAAACCGCGACCATCGTCAAACCGGCGCGGTTTGAGCAGTTTCACTTCAGGAATAGATAAATTTTCGATGTTCATTTTTCAGTTGTTGGTTGATGAATGTTAGTTGTTGGGACTTCGATAAGCCGGATTAGTTGTTAAGCTGATGAATGTTAGTTGTTGGGGTTCCTTATCAACCATCAACTCGACAACCTATCAACTGTTCTTCTCCTCCTTGAGGAGCCGAAGCAGATACTGCCCATATTGATTTTTGGAGAGTTCGTGTCCAAGCTTTTCGAGCTGAGAGGAGTTGATGAATCCTTTCCGCCACGCAATTTCTTCTACACAGGCGATTTTCAATCCCTGCCGCGCTTCGATGGTTTCCACATAACTACCGGCCTGTTGCAATGATTCGTGTGTGCCGGTATCCAGCCAGGCGAACCCGCGACCTAGCACCTCAACCTGTAGTTTGCCCTCTTCGAGATACTGCTGGTTGATCGTTGTGATTTCCAGCTCACCGCGCGCTGATGGTTTTTGATGTTTGACCATGTCGACGACCCGGTTGTCGTAGAAGTAAAGCCCCGGCACGGCATAGTGCGACTTCGGCTTGGCCGGCTTTTCCTCAATCGACAGCGCCTTGCCGTTCGAATCAAATTCCACGACCCCGTAGCGGTCCGGATCGAGAACCGGATAGGCAAAGACAGTTCCGCCCTCGGCGCGGGCATCGGCGTTCCGAAGCATGCCACTGAATCCGTGTCCGTAAAAAATATTATCGCCCAGCACCATGCACACCGGATCTTTGCCGATAAACTTTTCCCCGATTAAAAAAGCCTGGGCCAGTCCTTCGGGCTTCGGCTGTTCGGCATAAGTAAACGAGAGGCCCCACTGCTCGCCGCTTCCGAGCAGTTCCCGGAACATCGGCAGATCGTGCGGCGTACTGATGATCAAAATTTCACGAATCCCCGCCAGCATCAAAACCGACAGCGGATAGTAAATCATCGGTTTATCATAAACCGGTAGCAGCTGCTTGCTGACCACCCGCGTTAAAGGATGAAGTCGCGTTCCCGATCCGCCAGCTAGAATAATTCCTTTACGTTTCGTCATTTCATTCCTCACTTTCAGAGATCAGAGGTCTGAGATCAAAGGTCAGATCCCCGAAGCAGTGACCCGAGATTACAGGTCGAAGATCAGGCGTCAGAGCTCACTTCTCTAATTAATTTTTCTTGAGCAAAAATGGTTCAGGATTCCGCAACATGCCGCCAAGCATCTTGCCGATTTCAACAATTTCACCGGCCAGGTCAGCATGCTTTCCCGGCGCGAGATAACCGCAGTTATTTGCATAGTCAAGCCAAGTATCGGTTTCGCTGTTTTCGCCGTCACAGTCAGACAGTTTTGAGATAAAGTGTGCTTCATACCGGCGTTTTGCCCATGCCTCGCGAAGATTGCTACATACCGAACGGGAGCTGCGACGCACCTGATCGGTCAGAGAATACCTCTCTTCAGCCGGCCACGATCTGCTTAGCTGGAAAATCTCCATCGAAACTGCATAGGCCTTTTTATAGACTTCCAAATCTTTGGCTGAATTAAGCTGCATCGCTCCACCCTCTTAGCGCTTCTAACTTCTGACCGCTGATCTTTGCCCTCTGACCTCTGGCTTAGGCTTTGCCTAATCGCTCCCCCGCGTAGCGCTGCGCGCGGAGCGGTCCCCACCACCACTCGTTGTCCAGATACCACTGCACCGTGCGGCGGATCCCGCTATCGAAATCCTCCAGCGCGCGCCAGCCGAGTTCAGTTTCGAGTTTGGTCGCATCGATCGCATAGCGCTGGTCGTGGCCGGGGCGGTCGGTAACAAAAGTTATCAGCTCTTTGTAGCTGGATAACTTTTGTTTAGAGATCGGAGGTCTAAGATCAGAGGTCAGTCCGGTTCCGTCTGACTTCTGTCCGCTGGCTTCTGTCCTCTGAGACAAGGGCGCGATTTCATCCAAAATCGCGCAAATTGTCTCCACCACCTCGAGGTTGGTGCGCTCATTCCGTCCGCCGACGTTATAGGTTTCGCCGGGAACGCCCTTTTCGACCGCAAGCACTAGCGCGCGGGCGTGATCTTCCACATAGAGCCAGTCGCGAATGTTGTCGCCCTTTCCATAGATTGGAAGCGGCTTTTGATCCAGGGCATTCAGGATCACCAGCGGAATCAGTTTTTCCGGAAAGTGATAAGGGCCGTAGTTGTTCGAACAGTTGGTGATAACGGTCGGCAGTCCGTAGGTGTGGTGCCAGGCCATCACCAGATGGTCGCTGGAGGCCTTACTCGCTGAATACGGCGAGCGCGGATCATACGGCGTCGTCTCCTGAAACAATCCTTCCGCTCCCAGCGACCCGTACACTTCATCCGTCGAAATGTGGTGGAAGCGGAATTCAGAGGACAGAGAACGGAGGTCAGAGGACGGATGCTTTTCATCGGCGCTTTTTGGAAGAGAGCGCCAGTAGTCGAGAGCGCAAGCGAGCATGTTATAGGTGCCGACAATATTGGTTTCAATAAATGCCGCCGGGCCGTCAATTGAACGATCCACATGGGATTCGGCCGCCAGATGCATCACCGCATCCGGCTGAAACGCCGCGAAAAGTCCGGCGATCTTTTCCCGGTCGCAAATATCCGCCTGCGCAAACCGGTAAAGCGGGCTTTTATCAATTTCTTTCAGCGATTCCGTGTTGCCCGCGTAGGTGAGCTTGTCTACATTCAGCACGCTGATGTTTTTTTCTTTCACCAGATAGCGGCAAACCGCTGAACCGATAAAACCTGCTCCGCCTGTCACTAAGATTCGTTTCATGATTAAACCTCCGGTTAAATCAGTTGATAACTGCTGGTTGATGAGTTGTTGAGGATTCCCTTATCAACCAACAACTATGAACTTATCAACTTTCGCGTTTCGTCCAACAAGGTCTGCTTGTGGCTTTGAATGAAACGCTCCAACTCTGTTTCCCAGTTGTCAAAAATATTCAGGCTCTGCCGTTTCAGCGCAGCGTTTTCCAGGATGGAGTTTTTTGGCCGGCTTGCAGGCGTCGGATATTCGGCTGTCGTGCAGGGAACCATGCAATGCGGCACATTCATCAACTGAAGAAACCATCCAGCCAGATCGTACCAGCTACAGTATCCTTCTGATGTCGCGTGAAAAATGCCTGTCGCTTTTGCATCAACAACCGCCGCGATTTGTCGCGCCAGCGTGTACGACCAGGTCGGCGAGCCGAACTGATCGTTCACTACGCGGATTTCGCGTTCCGGATTTTGCAGTGCCAACCGCAGCATAGTTTTCAGAAAATTTTTCCCGTGCGCCCCGTAGAGCCAGGCCGTGCGCAGAATGGCGGCACCCGCACCGCTTTCCAGAACGGCCTGCTCCCCCGCCAGCTTGGATTTCCCGTACTCGGAAAC
Source organism: Kiritimatiellales bacterium (assembly GCA_037144035.1). Classification (GTDB taxonomy): domain Bacteria; phylum Verrucomicrobiota; class Kiritimatiellia; order Kiritimatiellales; family Tichowtungiaceae; genus Tichowtungia. Next base: position 7,839 of record JBAWXO010000017.1, on the reverse strand, counting down.
CGGTGCGGGACTGTCGGTTTCAACCAACGCTTCAAACAGCGGCTTGTTTCCGTCGAAGACGTAATCGGTCGAGATATGCACCAGGAATGCGCCGTTGGCCGCAGTCCACTCCGCCAGATGTTTCGGGCCGTCCGCATTCACCTTCCAGCAGACCGGATCGTTTTCGCAGGCGTCGACTGCGGTGTAGGCCGCGCAATTCACGATGACCTCCGGTTGACATTTATTCAATTGTTCCAAACATTGGAAACGATCGGCGATGTCAATGTCCGGCAGATCGATTCCACCGGCCTTTTTCCCCAGAACCGACATACAGTCCGTGCCGAGCTGGCCCTTGTGTCCAATGATTAAAATTTTGTTCAACATGACGAGCTCCGGAAATACATCAGAATATTTCACAACCGTTTATTCAAAACATCTCACTCTCTATTTCCTCGGAGCCCCTCTGGCGCAGCGGCTGTAAAATATCTTTCACAACCACTCCCGATGGTCGTTAGAGCAAACAGCCGAGCAAGTCAGAGAAATATCTCGAGGAACAAACGGAACAGGTCCGCGACCGAGCCGTTTATGTAAAGCTGACTTCGGATATTCCACCGCCCGCCTCCTCTGCACCTCTCGGAAGTCACTCAAGCGAGCCCGCGAGCGGTTGTAAAAATCTCAAGGTAGCGATAGCCTTCTAATCCCATCCTTCAACTTCAAAACATTAAAATTGATTAATAGCCCGGCATTGCAGTTCGTCAGCTTCATATAAGTCATCAGCTGGGCCTCATGGATCGGGGTCCGTTCTTTAACCACCTTCAACTCGACAATAACTTTCCCTTCGACGATCAGATCGAGGGTAAATTCGTCATCCAGCACCAACCCCTTGTATTTCAAGTCCAGCCGAACCTGCCGTTCGATTTCGACTCCCTGTAACGCCAGTTCGTGGGCCAAACTCTTCTCATAAATACTCTCGATCAATCCGGGGCCCCAGTAATCATGCACTTCCATGGCAGCACCGATATTTTTTCGGTCAAAACTCTTTCAGCATCCATAGCAGGCCGCCATAAAGATTTTTTCACAATCGTTCGTTTCATTCACTAGAGAAAGCAACCGGGGAATACAGAGAACCCTCTGAGCCCTTCTGAATCCATCTAGCTCCGTGAAAGGAAATCCTGATAAGCACGGGAGATGCCCTCTTTGAGGGTCACTTTAGGAGTCCAGCCAAGCGCATTGATTCGGGAAGAGTCCATCAGCTTACGCGGCGTGCCGTCCGGCTTGCTCGCATCCCAAGAGATTTTACCTCTAAATCCGACAACCTCTTTGACCGTTTCGGCCAGTTGTTTGATGGTGACTTCTTTGCCCGAGCCGACATTGATGTGCGACTGCACAGTTCCCGACTCATCGGTGAAGGCCATGTCTTTATAGTTCGCCTTCTCGACGAGAAACACACAAGCCTCGGCAAGATCATCGCTGTATAAAAATTCGCGCAGCGGCGAACCGGTTCCCCAGCAAACCACCTCTGCGGAACCGTTCACTTTGGCTTCGTGAAACCGCCGGATCAGCGCCGGAAGAACATGGGAGTTTTCCGGATGATAGTTGTCGCCGGGCCCGTACATATTGGTCGGCATGGCGGAAACAAAATTGGTTCCGTACTGCCGGTTATAGGCATCACACAACCGGACTCCCGCTATTTTGGCGATGGCGTACGGTTCGTTGGTCGTTTCCAGCGGACCGGTCAGCAAAGCTTCTTCTTTAATCGGTTGCGGAGCCAGTTTGGGATAAATGCAGCCCGACCCGAGGAAGAGCAGTTTTTTGACGCCGTGTTTGTATGCCGCATGAATGACGTTCAGTTCGATCATGAGGTTTTCATAAATGAACTGTCCGCGGTAGGTGTTGTTGGCCTGAATGCCGCCGACTTTCGCCGCCACCAGCACGACATATTCCGGTTTTTCTTTGGCAAAAAATTTTTCGACTGCCTGCTGGTTGATCAGATCGAGTTCATCAATAGAACGTCCGAGCAGGCCGGTGTAACCGTGGCGATCAAACGCCCGCCAGATTCCGCCGCCGACCAGTCCGAGATGTCCTGCTACATAAATTTTAGAGTCTTTTTTCATAAACTTTTTTACCCGCGAACCGTTTCTCTCTCCTTGCAGCGTGGAGGCCGCTTCGTGTTATTTAGGCCCGATAATTCAGCTTCTGGAAATTTGCAATCCGGTTTTTGAAAGGTCGAGGTCAACAAAGCGGGCGCGAGAGTTCAGGGGATTTTCTTCCAGAAGCTGCCGGATTCGAACTGCCCGGTCGCGGTTTTCAGCCAGAATGAGCATATAGCCGCCGCCGCCAGCCCCGGCGAGTTTCAATGCGGCATAATGCCCTTCAATCCGATCTATCACGGCCTGTACTTCCGGAGGATTGGTTCCGTCATCAAGAGCCCGGTTGAGATCCCAGCTTCTGCGCACGACGCTGATAAATCCGCGCCAGTCGTCCCGTTGAGCAAACTCAAAGGCACGGCGTCCGTTCTCCGCAATCTGCCCGATCAGACTGAGGACTCCAGCATGGTTTAAAAACATGTTGCGAACGATCTCGCCAAGAAGATTATGAGCCACCCGGGTGATGCCCGTGTAGTAAAGAAGCATCTTCCCTTCCTGCAAAGCTTTATTAAAAAATTCGCCGGGCGCGCGGCGCACAATGCCATTTTGCCGAAGACCGGGCAGGGTTTCGATCAGCTTAGCCCCCGGCATCAGACCGCCATACTGATCCTGCCAGCCGCCGCCACTCCCAAGCATCTGCTCCAGCGCGCTGACTCGCCGGACAATTTCCATGCAATCCCAGCCGAGCCCGCAGAAATCCGCCAGTCCGCCGATCAGCGTTCCAGCCAGAATGCTGCTGGTGCCCATGCCGGAGCCTTTGGGAATGGCCGCCAGCAAAGAAACTTCTATGCCGCCGCCAAAACTCTGTAACTGTTCTTCCAGCGTCTGAAAACGTTTCCCGTTAAAGTCCGGATGAAATCCAACCAGTGCAAAAGCTGCACGGGCAATCGAAAAGCCCGACCCGATGCCGCGCCAGCCGCCGACATCCTCATACGTTAACAATTCTTCTTTCAGGCCCAGATCGATCGAGCGAACGACCAGCGAAGCATCTTGCGTCCGGCGGACAAATACCTGAACCGGAGGCTGGCCATTGAGGTTGACCGCCAGGTTAAACACACTGCCGCCATGTTCCAGACAGTACGGAGGCGTATCGCTCCAGCCACCGGCAATGTCGATACGTGCCGGACTGCGCGCCCAGACGATTTGATCTTCCATCACAGAACACGCCGGCACCACCGGTTCCGCATACAACGGTTCAATCAGCAGTTTACCCAAAAGGCTAAACGCCTTTTGCCGGCAGACTTCAGCCTGCTCCAGTTCGCCGCGCGCCTTCAGAACGGTTGAACGGAATATCTGATCGTGCACGGAAAGCAGCCGGTCGCCGCGCCAATTGATCCCCTCTTCCGGAACCAGCGGCAATCCGGCGCGAGCGTACCAGTCTGCGGTCCGACTGATATCGAGTTTATAAAACAGGCTGGAGGCCCCGTGCCGGGCCATGATAGGCAGTGCTTTTTCAGTCAAGCGGTTGCGCTGGGCGTAAAGCCGGGGCAAATCCGCCCGCTGCCCCAGTTCGCGGGCGGAAAAACGCTCAGCCTGAAGCCAGCGGACTTTAAAGATTCCATTATTCTGTGAATCGCCAGAGAGCAGCCACTGAATGAATTCGCCATCGGCCCCGGCCGTTCCAATGTTTGGAAAAAGTCTGGCCGTCTGCAGATCCTCCTCGGCAGCCAGCCCCGCTTCTTCGAGCGTTATCCCGCGCTGTGCAAACCAGCAGGCAACCGGGGCCCCCATCCAGCAGGTCTTTTCAGCCCCAAGAGGTCCGCGGAAAGCATCGTCAAAACCGTAAAAACGGATTGCAGACTCCCCTCTGCTGAGCGGCACGACGTCAAGGCACTGCCCATCCGTCAGTTCAATATCCCAGTCATTCTCCGGTACACCGGTGATGACATGCCTGCGCTCAAGCTTCCAGTTTCCGGCGATGCAGCTGTTCTCGATCCACAGCTGTTCGTTGGCTTCGCTGCGCCGGGCATCAAAAACCGAGTTAAGTACAAACTGCCGGGGCTGCCCGAGCGACGGAACGGCACCGAGCCGGGTTTGATCCATGACTTTGTTTTGCAAGGCATACGACGATTCAATGATGTCGATGCTCTTTCCGAAGTGATGGAACTCTCCGTCCTTGACCGGCACAACAGCAACTGTAAGAGAAGAGATCATTGCATCTGCCGTTTCGGGTTGCGACCCAAGATGCAATGCCCATTCCCCGTAAAGATCGTACGTCGAGGGAAGACCGCCGGAGAACGTTTGAGAAACCTCATCCCATCCGCAACGGTTCAGCAGACAGCGCACCGCACGCTCACTCAACAGCCAGACGCCGACATCGATCAGAAAAAGATGGTCGCGCGAAAGTTCGCGGATCCGGGATGGCGCGGGTTTTTGTAAAAATTTCACGAGCTGTTCGGGGTTCGTGCGGTCGCAGAACATCACCCCGAAATGGGCGGCCTGCTCCGGCGAAGTCCACATACCAAGAAGCACCACATCCGCATCGGGAATTCCATCCACAGTCCCGTCGAGCAAAACGTCCCCACTGGCAACAGCTATGCGGCAGCCGCCTGCTTTTTCGAATACCCGGTGCAGGAACGGTTCCTGCATATCGAGCAACGTCTGATTGAGCCGCTGCCCATACTTCCAGCGCAATGCGGGAACCGGCATGAAAAGTTTTCCGGTCGCGGCGTATGCCGGTAAACGGCGACTTTCGCCGCCGGAATGTATTAAGAGCTTAGTCCCATCTTCCAGCCAGCGGGAAAAGCCGGCCTCGCCCGAAGCGCGCCAGGCCTGCTCCAGTAAATACGCCGTGCCGCCGCCGGATCCAAGTTGAGATCCGGGCGGATCAAATGTCGCAAAACAGCGCGCTGCCAGTTCTGGAACACACTCAGCAAAACTCCCGCACATATTCGGCGGTAAAGAAAGATAGAGGTTCGGCTTCATGATCTGTCGGATTGCCTTCGCTTGGGTCGCGAACAGTTAAAAGCCCGTTTCGTAGCAGGGATTATCCAGCAACCGCAGGTCGCCTTTAACCATTATTTCAACCAACTCTTCAAATTTGACTTTCGGTTCCCAGCCGAGCTGTTTTTTGGCTTTGGCCGGATTGCCGAGCAGCTGCTCCACTTCGGCCGGGCGGTAATAGCGTTCGTCCATGCGAACGATGCTCTCGCCGGTGGCTTTGTTTTTGCCGACTTCTTTGACGCCCGCGCCTTCCCACACGACCTGAATGCCTGCATGGGAAAACGATTTTTCGATGAATTCACGAACGGTATGCATCTCGTTGGTGGCGACGACATAATCATCGGGCTTGTCCTGCTGAAGCATCATCCACATCATCAGGACATAGTCGGGCGCATAACCCCAGTCGCGCAGGGCATTGATGTTCCCCATGTAGAGGCATTTCTGCAGACCGCGGGAGATGCGCGCCACCGCCATAGTGATCTTGCGGGTGACGAATGTTTCGCCGCGGCGGGGTGATTCGTGGTTGAAGAGAATCCCGTTGCTGGCATGCAGGTCGTAGGCTTCGCGATAGTTTTTGACAATCCAAAAGCCGTACTGTTTGGCCACCGCGTACGGCGAGCGCGGATAGAACGGCGTGGTTTCGGTCTGCGGAACTTCCTGCACCATTCCGTAAAGTTCAGAGGTGGACGCCTGATAGAACCGGCAGCTCACGCCGGTTTCGCGAATGCCATCCAGCAAACGTAAGGTTCCAAGAGCATCGACATCGGCCGTGTATTCCGGAACCTCAAAAGAAACCTGCACATGCGACTGCGCACCGAGGTTGTAGATTTCCGACGGATTAATTTTTTCGATTAACCGGTTTAGATTGCTGGAGTCGGTCAGGTCGCCGTAATGCAGAAACATTTTGACGCCGGTTTCGTGCCGGTCTTTATACAGGTGGTCTATGCGACTAGTGTTGAACGAACTGGCCCTGCGAATGATGCCGTGCACTTCATAGCCCTTGTCGAGCAACAGTTCCGCGAGATACGATCCATCCTGTCCGGTTATTCCAGTAATGAGTGCTTTTTTCATCAGCATCCTTCGGTTGAGTTAATGATTAAAATATTCCTTATACCACTTCACAAATTCAGGAAGACCTTTTGAGATCGGAGTGGACGGGTCGTAGCCCAGTTTTTTCCGGGCTTTGGAAACATCGGCGAACGTCACCGGAACATCGCCCGGCTGCATCGGCAGCATTTCCATTTTCGGCTCCACACCCAGCGCGTCCGCCAGTGTCTTGATAAAATCCATCAGGTTTTCCGGCTTGCTGTTGCCCAGATTAAAAATTTCATACGGCTCCAGTCCGGCGGCGAACAGCGCCGCCTTCACACCGGCAACAATGTCGGTGATGCAGGTGAAGTCGCGCTCCATCTTGCCGTGGTTAAAAACCGGAATCAACTTGCCCTTCAGCATCGCCTCGGTAAACGTCCAATAGGCCATGTCCGGCCGGCCCCACGGGCCGTACACTGTGAAAAAGCGCAGACCGACCGTCTGCAAGCCGTACAAATGCGTGTAGGTGTGGCTCATCAGCTCGTCCGCCTTCTTGGTCGCCGCATACAGACTGACGGGTTTGTCCACTGGATCGGTCTCGCTGAATGGAATCTTTTTGCTCCCGCCATACACGCTGGAGCTGGAGGAGTAAACCAGCCGCGAAATTTTCGCATAGCGGCAGGCTTCCAGGATATTCAGGTGCCCTTCCAGATTGGCCTTCTGATAGGCCGCCGGATTTTGAATCGAGTAGCGCACTCCCGCCTGCGCCGCCAAATGGCACACACGATCAAATTGGTGTTCCCGGCACAGCATCGAGAGCAGTTCATAGTCCGCCAGATCGCCCTGAACCGCAGTATACCCCTTGCGTCCTTCCAGCCGGGCGCTGCGCGCCTCTTTTAGGGCGACATCGTAGTAGTCATTAAAATTATCGAGGCCGACCACCTCATGGCCGTCGCTCAGAAGCGACTCGGCCACATGCATGCCGATAAACCCTGCGGTTCCTGTTACGAAGATTTTCATATTTGGGGAATTGGTTAATTAGAGAATTCGCTAATTCTGAAATTCGGTAATTCGAAAATTAGGGAGAACCCCGAATCATCCAATTCTCTAATTTCCAAATTCTTTCTATGATCTTTCTTTCCGCCCGCTTCGCAGGCGGGCTGCCGCCCGCGGTCGCTCGGGATATTCCGCCCGAAACCTTCCTTTTCAACGTTTTCTATGTATTTCGCAGGCATTTGCGAAATTTCTATCTCACGCGGCGGGCTCCAGCGCATCCATCGGCACTTCGGCTTCCACCGCGGTTCCCATCAGGTCCATCAAAATCTTCACGCGCTCGCCGCCGGGTAGCACCTTCGTCACGATGGCGCACAGTCCCCGCATCGCCCCTTCGCTGATCATAGCTTTGTCGCCTGTCTTCAGCGCAGGCTCCTTGATTACAACCACGCCGTCCGCCGCGCTCTGCAGCGTACTCACCACAAAATCGGGAACCTGCGCGCACTCTCCGGCGAAACGAACCAGTCCCCGTACACCATAGGCGCTGGAAACGGCGCGGAGCATGATCAACATGTCAAAGCGGGCGAACAAATAACCGGGGAACAGCGCCTCTTCGAACCAGACCTTACCGCGCTTCGTATTGCGCTGGAAACGAATACGCGGACAGAACACCTCAATGCCCGCCAGCCGATCGAGCTGTCCGGCGGCAATATGCTCGCGTTTTGGCTGGGTGCGAACGCACCGCCAT
>JBAWXO010000016.1:0-12676 GCA_037144035.1 Kiritimatiellales bacterium | reverse complement strand
GTAGTCGATCTTCAGCCCCCAGCGACTGCCGTCGCCGCAGTAGGACTCGACCTCGAACGCCCCATCGCCAAGCACCAGTCTGACTTCGTTAGCACCGAGCTGCGCGGCCCATTCGAACCAGTATTCCAGCAACGGCTTGCCGCCGAGAGGTGCAAGACACCACGGGCTGTCTCCGGGCAGGTCACTTAAGGCTGAATGAACACCGGTATGAAACACCGCTTTCATGATTTTGCTTGAAGCGCATCTTCTACGGAGTCGAAGATATCGAAGATTTTATGCGCACGGGTAATCTCGAACACGATGCGGGCCTGTTTCTGGAGCCGGGCCAGGCGGATGTCGCCGCCCCGTTCGGAAACCCGTTTGAGAATTGCGATCAAAACGCCCAGCCCTGCGCTGTCGATGAAGTCCACCGCGCCGAGATCCAGCACAATCAGGCTTACCCCTGCATTCTCAGCCAGCCAGCGGGAGCATTGATCGCGGAAAGAGTCTACGTGGGCGGCGTTCAGTCCGCCGTCGATTGCTACAATGCCTGCGCCCTGATCGGTGATCGTAAACTGCAGATTCATATCGTCCTCCTGTTTATTTAGTAAGCGCCGCGGCCCAATAAGACCGCCGGCACAGTTTTTAACATAATCATAATGTCTTTCCAAAGGCTCTGGCTGTGGATGTACTGCAAGTCCAGCCGCACCTGTTCTTTGAACGGGATCTCGGATCGGCCCTGGATCTGCCAAAGACAGGTCAGTCCCGGTTTTACATGCAACCGTCTCCGTTCTTCCAGTGTGTATTCCGCCACCTCTCGCGGAACGGGGGGGCGCGGGCCCACGAGCGACAGATCACCGAGCAGGACGTTCAGGAACTGGGGCATCTCGTCGATGCTGAAGCGCCGGATAAAACGCCCGACCCGTGTGATGCGCGGATCGTGTTTTATTTTAAAAATGACGCCGTCACCGGATTCGTTCTGCGCGATCAGTTTGTCCTTCAGTTTGTCGGCGTTGCGCACCATCGAACGGAACTTGTAGAAATTAAAGAGTCGGCCATATTGCCCCACGCGGGGCTGCGCAAAGAAGACCGGCCAGCCGTCTTCCAGAAAGATCGCCAGCCCCACCGCAAAGAGCAGTGGCGAAAGAAGGATCACGCCGATGGTTGCGCCCAGGATATCGATCAGGCGCTTAACCATAAAGAGACTCCGCAAACTGAATTCCCAGGCGACCAGCTTTAGCCTCTGCCTGCCCCGCAAAAGCCGTATGCCGATTTGCGAAACGGGCAGGTCGAGCGTCTTAAAAAGCTCCATGCGCGCCTGATAAATCTCATCATTCATGAGGGACACTTTCGTTTTCATTCGTGGGCGAGACTTCGAAAAAACGGCTGACAATATACTGAGTTATGTTTTCATGATTCTGCCGTTTGTTGTCAATATGTTTGGCGAGCGTGCGGATAATGCGCAGACCCCGTCCTCGGCAGGAATCCGTTTTCTGGTTCAGCGACGAGGCAAGCCGGGTTTGGAAATCCCATTCCAGACCGAAATCGCGGAACAAAAGCGACGCCTTCTGGTCGGACAGCCGAAGACTGAAGGTGATGCGTGATCCGGGCGGCGCAGCCGCATGATCCACGACGTTCGCCCCATGCTCCATCACCAGTAACTGCACGGCCCTGGAGGCCTCTTCGGGCCAGCCTTCTTCCTGCAACACCTGCAGAACCTCGGCCGCCAGATCTGCCGCCTCCTGATGGGAAAGGGCAATGCTCCGTTTCATGCGGTATGCCGCCGGACCGTGTTGCGCCACCACCATCAGCGTACAGTCATCCTGATTGAGTTGATACCCCAGCCCCCCCAACCGTCTCATGACCTCCTGAGCCGGATCCGCGCTGTCGGGATTGCATAAGGCCTGTGCCAGCAAATTGCCTAGGGTTTCGTCGCCGCAGGGTTTGGCCGATGCCGACTGCCGCGCCTCCAGCAGGCCGTCGGAAAAAATCGCCATCACGGCATCCTTTGGCAGCACGGTTTTCGCCTCGTCATCCGCGTGGTAGGGTTTGACGTCATCCTGAGGTGACAGCCCGATCGGCAGGCCGCCGCGGTTTTCGAACGGCGGAAGCGAGTTGCCGTACGCATCGAACAGCAACGGTGCGGGATGGCCGCAGTTCAATGTGGTGCAGAGGCCGTCGGGTTCCAAGACCGCGAGAAACAGCGTCGCATACAACTCCGGATTCGTGATGTACCGGCCAAACCGGAAGTGAATCTGATTGCACATGGCCGCCGGTCCGCGGTCGGCGTAGTCGCTCGCGACCTCTTCAATCAGCACTTTGAGTAAGGTGGAAACCAGGGCGGATCCCACCCCGTGACCGGCCACATCGCCGACATAGGCGCAGAGGTTTCCGTTGGGCAGCAGGAAGGCGTTGAAGACATCGCCGCCGACACTCATGCTGGATTGGTAGGCGGAGCGGACTTCGGCCGTTTCGCTGAAAAACGGATCGGTTGACAGAAGCTTGCGCTGCAGGGCTCCCGCAACGTCCAGTTCGCGGGTCATGAGCCGTTGCCATTTCCGGAGTTCATCACTCTGCTGTTTCAATTGCAGGGCATTGCGCACGCGGGCCAGCAACTCCCGGTCGTGAAACGGTTTACGGATATGGTCAAACGCTCCCAGAACGAACGCATGTTCGATATCTTCCACGGTTGACCGTGCCGTGACCATGATGACGGGCACATGACAGGTTGCGGAATCCTTGACCAATTTTCGGCAGACATCATAGCCGGACATTCCCGGCATCACGACGTCCACCAGCGCAAGGTCAGGCGTCTGCTGCTGCGCCAACGCAAGCGCGCGGTCGCCGTTGTCCGCCTCGATCACCGTCGCGCCGTGGTCCGAGAGGAGCTTGCGAAGATAGAGGCGATTGGGCAGCTCGTCATCAACGATCAGAATACGGCCCGACAGCGTCGGAGTATTCTGAAGGGGACCGGCAGGAACGGATGCGGAAGACGAATCCCAGTCGGTCTGCCAGCGGTTCAGCCGTTCGGTCAGTTCACGACAGCGCTCCAGATCGCCCCGCTTGGCTAATCGGCTCAGTTCTTCGCCGACCACGGAGATTTCCGGAACGCCGACGGTTCCACCCATTCCCTGCAGCGAATGCGCCTGCCGGCGGATGCTGTCCTCATCGCCGCCTTCGACGGCTTCCTGCAGCACACGAATGGTCAATCGCATCTGCTCGGCGAACACCCGCAGGATCTTCTCGTTGATGTTTTTTGACGAGGTTCGAAATGTTTCGGCGCGCGCCGCCAGATCGGGAATGACATCCAGAAAATAGACGGCATCGCGGTCTTGCCTCGGGAAAGGGGATGAAAGCGTTTGTGGATTGGGTTGCATGAATCTATCTTTCCTTCCAACGCTTCTTGCCCTCCAGGGCCTGCTTCAAGCGTTCAAAGGCCGCGCATAAATCGCCCAAGTGCGCTTTCAGCATCTCCATGTCGCCGGCCTTGCCCGCCATTTCCATTTCGCGTGCTACGGCAGCCATAGTCTCGCCGCCGATATTGGCCGACGCGCCCATGATGGTGTGGGCCTGTCGCGCGGCACCCGAAGTATCTCCGGCTTCCAGGCAGCCTTGCAGAGCCTTCATCCGCCCGGGAATATCCATCAGAAACGCCGTCACGATCGTTTTGACCAGGGTCTTATTTCCCCCCAGCCGGTTCACCATACCGGCATGGTTCCAGACCTTGTCTTCATCACGCTTCCTGCTGTCTTCACCTTTCTTCGGCAGCCACTTGGTGATGGCCCTTGCCAGGATCTCAGGATCCACCGGTTTGGGGACATAATCGTTCATGCCGGCCTCAAGACATTTTTCACGATCTCCCTGCATAGCGTGGGCGGTCATGGCGATGATGGGAATGGATGCGTTGTAGGCTTTTGATTTTGGATCGCGGATTTGCCGGGCGGCCTCATAGCCGCCCATGACCGGCATCTGCACGTCCATCAGCACCAGATCGTACGTGCCTTGTGTCAGGGCTTCGAGCGCTTCGACACCGTTTTCGACGGTGTCCACATCCAGCCCCAGACCGGTGAGCATTTCTTTCGCCACCAGCGTATTGACGGGGTTGTCCTCCGCCATCAGCACCCGCGCATACAGGGGATGGATTGCGACAACAGATTTTGCGGGGTTTCTTTCTGCCGCATAGCCGTCCGCTATAGACTGCGGCGGTCTTCCAGACAGGATATCGTTGAGAACATTGTACAGTTCTGAGGGGCGGACCGGCTTGGCCATCCAGGCCGTGAATCCGGCCTCCTTAAGCTGGAGGGTGGACCAGCCCGCATGGCCGATCGAGGTCAGCAGGATCAGCCGCATACACGCGTAGGCCGGTTCGTTCTGGATGACCCGGGCCAGGGCGACCCCGTCCATGCCGGGCATCTGCATGTCCAGCACCGCCGCTTGGAAGTGGATTCCATCGTGTTGCGCCTGCCGCAAGATCTGCAGTGCCTGCGGGCCGTCCTCTGCCGTTTGCGTGCGGATACCCCACGTGTGCAGTTGTGCCGTCAGCACCTGACGGTTGGTTTCGTTATCGTCCACCACCAGGACGTAAGCCCCATGGACGCCGACCGGAGCCATCGTGATCTCCGCGGCTTTTGGATCCAGGGGCGCATCGGCTTGAAAGCACGCGGTAAACCAGAATGTGGTGCCGCGGTCTTTCTCCGATTCCACCCCGATCTTCCCGCCCATCATCTCCGCAAGCTGTTTCGCAATCACCAGACCCAGCCCTGTGCCGCCAAAGCGGCGCGTGGTGGACGTATCGACCTGACTGAATTTTTGGAACAACATCCCGAATTTATCTTGGGGGATACCAATGCCTGTGTCGCGCACCGCAAAGCGGAGGCGAATACGGTCGGGGGCTGTGTTGGACCTATCCGGGCCGTCCGAAGCGTCCGCTGTCTGTTCTTTGTCTATAGACACCCGCAACACAACTTCCCCGTGCTCGGTGAATTTTACCGCATTGCCTCCCAGATTCACCAGCACCTGCCGAAGCCGGACCGGATCGCCGATCAGATGATCCGGCACATCGGGCTCAACCGCACAGACAAATTCGACCCCTTTCTGCTGGGCCCGCAGCGCCAGCGGCGTCACCGCTTCTTCCAAGGTCTTGCGCAGGCTGAAGTCGGTCGTCTCGAGTTGCAGCTTGCCGACCTCGATCTTTGAAATATCCAGAATGTCATTCAACAGGGTGAGCAGGTTGTCCGCACTGCTCATGGCCATCTGGGCGAACCTCCGCTGTTCATTGTTCAAGCGGCTGTTCATCAAAAGGCGTGTCATGCCGATCACGCCGTTCAAGGGGGTCCGGATTTCATGACTCATATTGGCTAAGAAATCACTCTTGGCCACGTTGGCAGCTTCAGCCTGTTTTCGACTGATGCGCAGCGCCTTTTCATTATCGTTCCGCTGGCGGATATTCACCAGCATCTGCGCAAACACCGACAGCAGTCGCTGTTCAGCATCCGTATAGGTATGCGGCGTGCGCACCGAATCAAAGCCGGCGAAACCGACACAGCGTTCTCCGTCCATCAGCGGCACAGCGATCAGACTTTTAATTCCTTGCGGCTCGATAATCTGCCGCATGCGGTTTTCCGGCGGCAGTGCAAAGACGTCCGGGATACGGATCACTTCACCCCGAAGATGCGTCTTGAGCCAGTCTGGAATAACGGCGAACGGAACCGTCTGCAGATCCTCTTTCTGCGGTTCAATTCCTTCTACACACCATTCATGGGTATTCCGGCAAATCTGCTGCTCATAATCATAATCAAACAGATACGCGCGGTCCGCACCGACAAAAACGCCCAATTCGCCCAGCGAGTCCTCAAGGGCCGCTTCGATATGGTTGAGCGGCAGGTTGATGAAGGATGAGGAAAGTTTTGTCAGCAGCTCCTGCATCCGGATCTGCAATTCCCGATCGGCTTCCGCCTGTTTGCGCGACGTGATATCGACGAAGGTCTCCAGCAGCTTTTCCTTGCCGCTGATACGGATCTTTCGAACCGATTTAACGATCGCTATTGAACTTCCGTCAGCCCGCAGCAGCATGCGTTCGCTGTTGTTGACCTCCTGTCCAAGGTCGGTGACAGGACAGTGACCTTTTTCGGTGGGACAAATGAACTGGTGGCAGACGAATCCGACGAGTTGGTCGATTCGCGCACCGAACATCTCGGCCGCCTTTGGATTGACCCGCTCGACATAGTGGGTCGCCGGATCCACGACTACCACGCCGGCATCAATGTTGTCGAGCAGCGCGCGCTGCAGTTCGTCGCTCTGGGTTAACGCCTCGGTGGCCAGACGGCGCCGCTCTTCCACCGCGAGCGCAAATCCGGCCAGTCGCAGGAAGTTGAGGTGTTCTTCGTTCGGGTGTACGTCCTTCTGATAAACAACACAAAGAGAACCTAGAGCGCGGCCGTCGTCTTTGACCGCCACGCCGATGTAAGATTTCAGTCCGAAAGCCGCAACGTTCGGATCGGTCTGCGCATACGCCGAATGCTGCAGGTCGCGGATAACCAGCGGGTCGTCGGAATTCGCGCGGATAATGTCGTGGCAGATATGCCTGTCCGGACGGTTTTTGGCGCATAACTCAGGCGGCGTTTGCCACCGTCCGATTGCGCACAGCCGGCCGTCTTCCAGCCGGTCGTACAGCGCACAGGTGGCTCCGAGTGTTTTTCCGCACAGTGCCACCAGACGGTTGATATTGGTCTGCGGGTCGCTTCCGAATTGCAGCAGACAATCGGCGAAGGTGTGCAGCCGTTCTCTCGCCTGCTTGCGATCGGTGATGTCCCAGTTCGTGCCGATCATGTGCAAGGGCTGTCCGGACTTGTCGCGCTGAACAAGGGCGAGGGCGCGGATGTCGTGAAGGGTACCGTCCGGCCAGAGCACACGAAATTCGGTGTCAAAATCCTTGATGCCCTGCAGCGCCATTTTTATTTCTTTATCGCCCCGCTGGCGGTCGTCCGGATGAACTCCCGCCTGCCAGGCTTCGTAGGCTCCGGCGAACTGATCCGCCGTGATACCGTAAAGCCGGAACATCTGGTCGTCCCAGGTTAGCCTGTTGTTGACCGCATCATAGTCCCAGACGCCTACCCCGCCCGCTTGTGTGGCCAGCGACAGACGGCTGGCCGCCTGCTGTAAAGATTCTCCTGCCCGTTTCCGTTCGGTGATGTCGGTGTCACTGCCCCGGTATCCGGTGAGATTGCCGCGTTCGTCAAGAATCGGGATTCCATTGGTGTTTAACCAGCGGCTTTCACCCGTTTTGGTTTGCGCTGGGTTTTCCAGATCCTGGAAAGAATCTTTACGGGCGAAGACTCCGAAAGCCGTCGCTTTGAACGCCTCGCGTCCGTCCTCCGGATGCAGATCATAGAAGTGCATTTTTCCAACAAGTTCTTCCGGGCGGTACCCCAGAACCTGCTCCGCGACATGGCTGATGAAAGTAAAGAGACCGTCGGCATCCACCTCCCACGCGATGGTGCGGCTCTGTTCCGCCAGCTGGTCATAGCGGGCTTCGTTTTTCACGAGGATCATCTGTCGGGCCAGAATTCCATCATCCGTTCGTCGTAGCATCACAAAGAGAAAAGCCAGTAAAGCGGTCAGCAACACTCCGATGGAAACCCCGGCGATGAGACATATCTGGCGAAAAACGGTGGTTTGCGCAGACACATCGACCATAATGAGCAGGCGGCCGACTTGGGTTCCGGCGGCATCCTGCAGGGGGCTTGAGGATATCCGCCACTCCTTGCCGCCATATTGAATTTTCCGGTCTTCCGATTGGTTGTTGGATGTTTCTTCAGGAAACTGTTCAGTCCACTGCACAAAGGGATCGGGTAATTGCTCCTGCGAGGCGTAGATGACCACACTGCGGTCTAACCGGTTCCAGTCGGCTTCCCGTTCTCGTCCGAGCAACTGCATTCCCGCTTCCCATTGCTTCCGGTCAAGCAGGTCTTTGCGGATCAGCACGGCCAGATCGTTTCCTTTGTTAACGTCGAGGAGGTCTCCGATCTCCTTGCCGAGTTCAACATAACCAATTAGCACGCCCTCTTGAAAAACCGGCATCACAGTGCGCAGTGTCAGGGTGCCCTGCGGCCCCAGTTCGAAGCCCGACGAGATCTTTCCGGTTTGTTCTGCCTTCAGCGCGGTGAAACGGTTGATCTCGTCTCCGTATTTTTCCGGATTGTGAATCCGCAACAGACAGACCCGGTTGCGGTCAAAAAAATAAAAGTGGGAGAGCTGATTGTTTTTGTGCAGGGCCGCATAGAGAGGTTGCCAGTCTGAGAGCAGACGGTTGCGGTCGCCGCTCTGCAGTGCCGCCCGCAGGCGCGGGTCGTTCGCCAAGGACTCGAGTAATGCGGAAAACCATGAAGTTTGATCGCTTATGTCGTCCTTCAATTCAGCGCGGACCGTCGTTTTCAAGTCAGCCAGCTTCTCCTTTATTCGGATGTTATACTGCCACACCAGGATCGCGCCGGATCCTAAAAGCAGAAGGAACAGCATGACCGCCAGCGGCGGGAGCAACCGCCGCAGAATGGGTTTGGGTGTCACGGCGATGCGCCGCGCATGAGACACAATGGTCAGCGCAATGATCAGGAGCGTCAGCATCATCCCGATCGGCAGAGCCGAGTGGGCCGCAAGGGATTGAGCCCAATCACTCGCATCCACATCCACACCCAGCACCGCCAGTACCTGGCCGGTTTGCGGGTCGGTGATTGGCACAAGGCCCGAAACCCAGGTGCCCCACGCATCCGGAAGCGGGCCTTCAACAAAAGGCTGTGCGGTGGAAAAAACGGCGGTCAGTTCAGCGGAGGCCTCTTCATAAGGTGCTCCGGGAAGAGCCGCTGGCGTGGTGATCTGTGTTTCGTCCTGCACATCCAGAAAAAAGAAAATCTGATCCGGCTCGCCGGGGGGTCCGGACGGACGGCGACCCATCAGATAAATATCCCGCTGTCCGCTGATGTTGCGCACGGCGGCGAGCTGTTCTTTCAGCCGCAGATAAGCCGGCGAGGTCAGGTCGGCTTCCGTTCCCGAGAGCGCCTTGACGCGGTTAATATCCAGCCCCTTGGCCGTCATCCGCGTTTCTTGTAAGAGAGCTGTGCGCAGGTCGTGGTCATATTGCTGCTGTATCCACCAGCCAAAGCCGAGTCCGATGATCAGCGCCGCACCGACAAGCGGCCCTGCGAGCAGGCGGCGGATGCGCCAGAAAACGGTGCTGCGCCCAGTCCCCTTGCGGCGCGCAATCAGTGCCACGCTTCCGGCGAAGAAAGTCAGCAAGATTCCCGCCAACGGCGCGGCAACTCTTTTCAGAACCATCAAAAACCATTTATTCGCCATGACATCCATGCCGAGTACCGTTTTCGACGGGTCGTCCGGAAGAGGCACAAACGCGCTCACAAAAGTTCCGTATTCATCGGTGAACGGGCCGACGGTCACAGGTTTCCGTGAAGCGAACAGTTTCAGCAGTTTCGTCGGAGGTTTCTTGTACACACTGCCCGGCGGAGAAGCCTGCCGATCGCCTTCAGGAATGCTCTCCGGCCCGAAAACAATTACCCCGTCCCGCTGTCTCATGCTGTAAATGCCAATATATCCGTTTGCCGGGGCCCAGCTCAGCCGAAGGATCGAAACGAACTGACGCATCTGCGCTTCCACCTGCTGAAATTCCGGAAGAGTCCGGTCGTTCGGTTCAAAGGGAAGCGCCGCTATCTGTTTCGCGTCCACGGTCTTTGCCGCCATCTGAGCGTTGTGCAGCAGCTCCTGGCGCATCTCACGATCTGCTCGCCGCACCATCCAGCCGAAAAGGAGCGCTCCGGTGACGACCAGAACCGCGACCATCCCGAACAGTTCCATCTCTTTTCGCCCGCTTGGTCTCATCACGCGTTTATCGAATGCCATGGATGGAGTTCCTTCCGGCTCAGATTCAGAGGCTTGACTCAGTTCGACTAACAGTCTAATCCATTCACTGCGGCTATTGCTACAAAGAAAAAGGGGAGGGCTACCGGTTATGAGTCGGACGACAACCTGCATCGCAACAATCGTCATCGGGCAGAAATACCAGCAGGATTTTGACAGGTTTTCCCGTACAAGGCTTGAGCGGTATTGCGCCCGCCACGGCTATGATCTGAAGGTTGTGACCGATGTGATCCGCGAACTGCCCGGCAAAAAACTCACCTGGCAGAAAATTCTTCTGCCCGAACTGGCCTGGTGGAAAGAGTACGAACAGATCTGCGTTCTTGATTCCGACATTCTGATCGCCCGCGACGCCCCGGCGCTGCCCGTGGTTCCGCCGGGAAAAGTTGGATGCGTGCCGGATAAGTTGCCGAACCAGATCAACAGCGGCGTGCTGGTGTATCATCCTGACGAAACCATTGCCGCATGCTTGAAAGAAACGCTCAAAGACAATGATCCCTTTTGGGATCAGCGTGCGCTTACGCAGGCGATGGCGCAGCAAAACATGGCTGTGACGATCGACACCCGGTTCAACCGGCTATTCTTTTTCAAGTGCTGGTCGCTTCCCGGCTCGCTCTTCCTGCGACAATGGTTCTATCACGCCTGCGCCAGCAAGGCTAAGCTCAACCTCATTTATTACTGGTTAAAACTGACGTTCCGCTGAAAGAAGAGCTATGCCGCCTTTTGACATTCGTCTCGTGAGGCCGGACGAAGATGCCCGCTGGGATGCGTTCGTCCGCCGCTCGCCTAACGGGAATGCATTCCTGCTGTCAGCGACACTCCGCGCGCTGGCGGCACACGAAACTCCCGTTGCACAAGTCCGGCGGATCGGCGCTTTTGCGGAGGGCGGTACTCTTGAAGCCGGATGGGCGGTGCTGGTGCGGCGCAGAGCGGGGATGCGGTATTGCAGCAGCTTTCCTCTTTTTTATGCCGGCCCGCTGTTGGCACCGGAATGGAATGAACCAGATCGCGCGACACAGCGGATGGACCTGCTGTACGGACTGGCAAAAGAGATGCAACGTGGGCTGGACACGATGGACACCGAGGCGGCTCCCGGCCTGTCCGATGTGCGCGGCTTGATTTACGCCGGATGCGTTGTGGAGCAGATCTACAGCCATATATGGCCGGCCTGTGTGCCGGAAGAGTTGCATAGATTGCCGAACCGCAGTAAACGGCAGGAGGCCGCCGCAGCGGCAAAACGCCATGTGTTCGGCTGGCGCCAGACCGATGCGGACCTCCTTGAAACATTTGATCGGTTGCATAATCAGACCCTGCGCAAATTCAAGTGGGTCGCATCCGATACTTGGAGGAAATCTCTCTTGCGGAATGTGGCCACCCTCGAAGCGTCGGGTATTTGCAGGGTTTTTGCGGCGGCATCCGTGGACGAGCCGGAGCGGCCCTGCGCCTTGGTCACTGTTCTTTTTTCGCGGGAGCACCGCACCGCCTGGCTGTGGCGTGTAGCTTACCAGACAGATGATTCAGGCTTGATTCCAGCGCTGTACTTGCACGCGGCCGAGGCGGTAAAACGAGAAAACGGATTCGACTGGATTATCAATTTCGGAGGTTCGCCCAATCTGTCGCTGGCGAGGTTTAAGGATTATCTTGGGGCTGTCCCAACCCCGCATTGGCGTATCCGCTGGCAGCGCTACAGTCTAAAGGCAATCCATTGGAATTT
This sequence comes from Kiritimatiellales bacterium, assembly GCA_037144035.1. Classification (GTDB taxonomy): domain Bacteria; phylum Verrucomicrobiota; class Kiritimatiellia; order Kiritimatiellales; family Tichowtungiaceae; genus Tichowtungia. The sequence goes on along the minus strand of JBAWXO010000016.1, from coordinate 1,059 downwards.
TCTAAAGGTGATCAAGGAAGCCGTCCGCCGCCGCCTGACTTTGTGGCACATCCTTCGCTCGTCATGACCTGTCCGCACAGGTTATGCCAAAACGGATTTTAGCCGCGTGCGGGCGACATCTAACCGGCTCAGTAAATCGCGACGCACGACCCGGCTTCGTTCCTGAAAGGCCGGCTTCCCGTCAAGTAAACGGAGTGTCTCCGCAAGCAGCGCATCGAAATCGCAGGCTTCCACACTGCCGACCGAGTGCAGGCCGAAGGGCGTAAGAAAATTGTCCACCTTGGATCCGCGGCTGATTCCAATCATCGGAACATGAAGGATGGAAGCGAAGATGAGCAGGTGCAGACGGCTGCTGGCAATGACATCCATCCGGTTCGCGACGGCTAAAATTTCGGCCGGCTCGAAGCGGCCCTCCAGTACAAACGCGCGGTCCGGTCGCTTCATGCGCTGACGCAGACCGGCCATCAGGGCCGCATCGGTCAAAGGGTTCATCGGGATGAAGACGATTCGCGCGTCGCGCTCCGCGACCAAACGGTCGAAGACCGCAATCAGCCGATCTTCTCCGTGAATGGCCCGTTGCGCAGAAACGCAGAAGCCGATGCGCGGAAACGGTCCCGCCAGCGCGGCCCGCAGGTCGTCGCTCATCTGTACGAAATCTAACGGAGCCGGTTCCAGAAGTAGGGCGGAGTCGGCGCCGACAACCACCTCGCGCTGCACGCCGCAGTTCAGCAATTGTTCGGCGCTCTCCGGATCGCGCACCACTGCCAGATCCGCTCCGTCAAGGGCCTGGACAATGCACGCTTTCGCGCGTGCCACGCGGCGGCGCTCCTCGTGCGCGATCGCATCGAAGGCACCCAGCGTGACTGCGCGCAGGGCGGTCAGCAGGGTGCGGCGGCGGCCGGGCAGTACGCGGTATTTCGCAGGATTCAGTTCGTCGTTCATGCCCACCGACCAGAGGATGGTTTTTCGTCCGGCGGCCTGAGCAATACGGAACATGCCGCACGGGATTTCGGGATAATCCGAGAGACCGGTTGCGCCCGCCCAGATGAACACGTCGTG
>JBAWXO010000015.1:0-12778 GCA_037144035.1 Kiritimatiellales bacterium | reverse complement strand
ACTGCGTAAGGCGGCGGAGCAGGGCGGGGCGCAGGTGAAGTCGGGGCTGATGCTTGGTCTCGGTGAAACGGATGAAGAGATCTTCCAATGTCTGGCGGATTTGTATGCGGCGGGTGTCCGCCTGCTGACGATGGGGCAGTATCTGGCGCCGACACGTGAACATCATCCGGTCGAACGCTATCTTTCTCCGGAACATTTTGATAAATTGGCCGCACTTGCTCGGGAAATCGGATTTGCGGGTGTAGCGGCGGGACCTCTGGTGCGCTCCTCCTATCGCGCGGATGAACTGGCACACGCGGACTGAAGGCCGCTTGAATTTCAAAACTCGAATATCGAAGCACGAAAGAAAACTTCAAATCATGAAATCCAAACTGCCAAATGTTTCGGATTTCGTGTTTAGTGTTTCGGATTTGTGAGGGGAGCCCGAACGGATATGGCAACGATTGCGCAGTATAAAGAAGTCGCGAGGGTCGCGGTGCTGATGCCCGCTTTTTGCGAGGAGCGGACAGTCGCAGATGTTGTTTCCAAAGCGCTCACTTATCTGTCGGACGTGATCGTGGTGGATGATGCCTCGACGGATGAAACCGCCGCGCGTGCCGAAGCCGCCGGTGCTGTAGTGATCCGTCGCACAGAAAACGGCGGCAAGGGTGCTGCGCTGACCGAAGGCTTTAAATACGTCCTTTCGCATGGATTCGATGCGGTGATTGCTCTGGACGCCGACGGATTTCACGATCCGGCCGAGATATCAAATTTTTTTGAAGCCTATTACCGGACGCATCTGCCGGTGCTGATCGGAAACCGGATGGCGGATATCAAACGTATCCCGCTGGTGCGCCGCTGGACGATTCGGACGATGAGCTTCTGGATTTACCGACTGCTGGGCGTTTATGTACCCGATCCGCCGTGCGGGTTCCGGTTTTACCGTTGTGACGTGCTGCCGTTTATTCTCGAGGAGAAGTCGTCACTTCCGTCCGAATTTGAAACGCTGCTCAATATCGCCTCGCGCCGCATCCGTGTCGGCTCGGTTCGTATCACCAAACCGCCGAAGCGCCACAAGAGTTTGATCGCCCCGTTCCGTGATCTAATCCGCTTTGCCCGAGTGCTGCGGAAATACCATAAAATACGCAAGTCCCAGAGAAAGATCCGGCCGATCGAAGAGGAAGCTTAAGGCGGTCTTTGCGTCTCTCTCAGCCGTTACTTGGTCTCAGCGATTGACTGACGAGCCTTGCGCCGCCGATGGATAACAATGTAGGCGATGACGATGACGACGCAGCTGGCAAGGGCCAGAATCGTGGCTTCCCGTGAGTATTTTTGAATCAGTTCGCGGTTCTGTCCGGCCACATAGCCAATGGCGGTCAGAATGGCGACCCAGATGCCGGCACCCAGACCGGTCCAGAAAAGGAAATGCGCCATGTTCATCCGGGCGATGCCGGCCGGTAGCGAAATGTACTGCCGGATCACAGGAATCAGCCTTCCGGTAAACGTGCTGATTTCCCCATGGTTCCTGAAAAATTTTTCGCCCTTTTCAAAATTCTTTTCCGAAATCAGGAGATATTTACCCCATTTGAGCAGTAGCGGCCGCCCGAGAGCCAGAGCCAGGTAGTAGTTGAACAAAGCGCCCAGCCAGCTTCCAATGATGCCCATGAAGATGGCGACCCAGGCATTCATCTCGTGTCCGGAAGCGTAGCCTGCGGAGGTTAAATAGGCAGGCGAGGATAAATAGCCGGCCGGGATCATGACGACCTCGCTGGGGAATGGGAAACAGGAGCTTTCCAGAAACATCATAATAACAATTCCAACATATCCCCACTGACCGACAATCCCGACAATCCAATCAACAATCTGTTCCATAGGTGTAAATCTCCTGTTTTATGCAGGCGGGTGATTTTGCTTAGACCGGGAAAAAAGCCAACTCTTTTCCTGAAAAACCTTGCGCATTGTCCGTATTAAATGCGGATTTAAATGACTTTTGACAACCGAACGGCAATGAACTACGTTCAATCGAATTCAACAAGGATATGTCATGAACGATGCTGAAATACTCGCCGCGGCAGAGAAAATTTTTGAAGAAGAAATCAATCCGGCGCTGGCCGGTCATGGCGGCGGCGCTACGATCACGACCGTCAAGGACGGCAACGTCTACGTGGAGCTACAGGGCGGCTGCCGCGGCTGTATGGGTGCCCGCATGACGATGAAAAACGGCATCGAACGTCTTCTTAAAGACAAAGTCCCCGCCGTTCAGGCCGTCATTGATGCCACTAACCACGGGTAGCATTTAAATATTTAAAACAACCCTCCCCGCCATTCAGTGGAGGAGGTTCTAAGGTTCCCCTCCGGCGAGGGGTGGCCGCAGGCTGGGGTGGGTTGCTGAATGTGAATCGCCCCGAATGGAGGTTGCTGTGAGCTGGCATATTCTATTAATAGGGCTTTTGATTTTCTGCGCCCGCATTGTCGACGTTTCGATCGGAACGCTCAGGACGATTGTCACTGTGCAGGGGCGTACGCGGCTGGCGTTTGCGCTGGGTTTTATGGAAGTCACTCTCTGGGTGACAATCATTTCCACCATCGTAAAACAGATACATACCGCGCCGGTTCTGGCGATTTTCTATGGACTTGGCTTCGCCACCGGCAACGTTGTTGGCATCGCGCTGGAACGTAAGCTGGCTCTGGGGCATCTTGCCCTGCGGGTTTTTACCCGCACGGCGTGTGTGGTTCTGACTACGAAACTGCGCGCGGCGGGCCAGATTGTCACCACATTTGAAGGCGAGGGACGCGACGGCCCGGTAACCGAACTGCTGATCGTCTGCCGCCGCAAAGACATCAAATGGATTCTTGATCTCATCAAAGCGGATGGTCCCGATGCCTTCTACATCATCGAGCAGGCCCGCGAAGTCAGTCATCTGCAAATGCCAGTCTATCAGGAACCGGCCGGTTGGCGCACCGTTCTTAAGCGGAAATAGACAACCAAGCGGAATTACGCCGGGTGGGATATCTGGCCTGTATGGGCGGATAAAGAATTCGGGTTTTTGTAGGCCCGGTCCCCTGACCGGGCGAAAATTCAGCCCGCTGAGGGTAGCGGGCCTACAACTGGAATACGAAAAACGCCGGGTTAAGGCACCCCGGCCTACAGATGATGCAAGATAAGGTGGAACGCGACCGCCGGGCGCGTTTCCTACCGCAGCGGATAAACAAAACAAGCGTGCTCGGCCCCTTCGATACAAACTCAGGGCTGGCGATCACGCCCCGCCTCAACAGCGGCAAGGATGCCGCTTCCACATTATTGGATTTGTTTGCAGACATAACACTTCAATTGCCATTCTGTCGCTATTAATCATTTGAACTTCGGCGGGTGTGTGGTACAAATTGTCCCTATTTAAGCGGAGAATTCCCTGTGAAATCAAAGTTTTTGGACAAATTAATCGACCGGCTAGACCGGATGGACTCCGACAGCGTCCAGACGCAGTTTTTGCATCTGGCCCGCGAAAAGGGGCTGATGGAGACGATTTTTCAGGCGATTCAGGAAGGCATCGTGGTCGTCGGGCGCGGCGCGCGCATTCGCTACGCCAACCGGATGGCTGAAAATCTTTTCGGTTTCAAACTCGGGGCCGCCGAAGGCCAGCCGATTGCCCGCTACATCCGTGATATTGACTGGGAAAAAGTACTCAGTCTGGACGGCGATGAGTGGGAACGTTTAGTCCGCCGCGAAATTGAGGTGACCTATCCGGACCACCGCTTTGTTGAATTTTACGTGGTGCCGCTGTCCGCGATTGAAGAGCGTGAACAGGGGGCGGTGGTAATTTTCCGAGATGTGACACGCGAACGGGCGACGACGGCTGAGTCGATTGAGTCCGAGCGGCTGAAGGCACTGACGCTGCTAGCTGCCGGCGTGGCGCATGAAATCGGTAATCCGCTGAATGCCGTGACGATTCACCTGCAGCTGATGGAACGTGAGCTGGCAGAACTGGCCGACTCCGAAGCACGCGAAAATCTGAAAGAGATGGTTGAGGTTTCAAAACGCGAAGTGCACCGCCTCGATCGGATTATTACACAATTTCTGCGCGCGATCCGTCCTTCAATGCCGGACCGTAAACCGGTGCAGATGGAGCGTCTGCTGGACGAAACGCTGGAGCTGATGCGGCACGAGATTGAAAACCGCCGTATTCTGGTGGAGCGCGAGCAGGCGGAACATATTCCTTCGGTGCCAGCCGATGAGGTGCAGGTGAAGCAGGCTTTCTTCAACATCATCAAGAACGCGATTCAGGCGATGGAGGACGGCGGTATTCTGAAGATAGGTATCGAAGTGACGTCGCGCTTCGTGAGCATCTGTTTTGCTGATAACGGGCCGGGCATTACGCCGGAAAATCTCGGCGCGATTTATGAACCGTACCACACCACCAAAACGACTGGGTCGGGACTTGGCCTGATGATCGTGCAACGGATTCTGCGCGATCACGGCGGTGAGATCGAAATTTGCAGCACGCCGGAGCGCGGCACCGCCTTCACGCTGCATTTCCCGCGCGACGATGTGCGGATGTCGCTTTTAGAGGCTCCGAAAAAGGAGAATAAGGAATGAGTGCGAAACCGGTGATTTTGATTGTCGATGATGAGAAGAACACCCGCGAAGGGCTGGCGCGGGCACTGCGCCGTTCGTACGACGTGCTGGTGGCGGAAAGCGGCGCGGCGGCTCTGAATTTTCTGAGCGAGAAGCCGGTGGATGTGATGCTGAGCGATCTGCGGATGCCCGGCATGGACGGGATGACGCTGCTGCAGCGCGCTCTAGCCAATTCGCCGCAACTGATCTGTATTCTGCTGACGGCCTACGGGAATATTGAGACGGCCGTGGAGGCGATGCGGCATGGTGCGACCGATTTCCTGACCAAGCCGGTGAATCTGGAACAGCTGGAAATGGTTTTACAGCGCGTCCTGCGTTCCCGCAAAGCTGAAACGGAAAACCGCCAGCTTCACGAGCAGCTGGACAGTAAGTTCGGGATGGAAAACATCATCGGCAGCTCGCCGGAGATGCAGCAGATTTTTGATACGGTGCGGCAGGTGGCGGCATCGCGGGCGACCGTGCTGATTCAGGGCGAGAGCGGAACCGGCAAGGAGCTGATCGCCAAGGCGATTCACCGGCTGAGTCCGCGCAAGAACGGGGCTTTTGTGCCGGTGCATTGCGCGGCGCTTTCTTCGACGCTGCTGGAGAGCGAGCTGTTCGGCCACGAGAAGGGAGCTTTTACCGGTGCGGCAGAGCGGCGCAAAGGACGCTTCGAGCTGGCAGACGGCGGTTCGCTGTTTCTGGATGAGATCGGAGAGGTGGATGCCAGTGTGCAGGTGAAAATTCTGCGCGCGCTGGAAGAGCGGCGCTTTGAGCGTGTCGGCGGGCAGGAATCCATTGATGTGGACACGCGGTTAATCGCGGCGACGAACCGTGACCTGAAGAAGATGGTGGCGGAGGGCAAATTCCGCGAAGATCTTTATTACCGCCTCTATGTGGTGGTGATCCATCTGCCGGCACTGCGAGAGCGTAAGAGCGATATCCCGCTGTTGCTGAAAAACTTTCTCGATGTGTTCAACCGGGAAAATAACCGCTCGATTGAAGGATTTTCGCCGGACGCGCTTGATCTGCTGACAGCCTATCCGTGGCCCGGCAATGTGCGCGAGCTGCGCAATGGGGTGGAGCAGATGGTCGTGCTTTCCCGTTCACAGCGGATCGGTGTGCGCGATCTGCCGGCGCATATCCGTGAAGCGGGTGTTTCGGGCGGAGCCATTCAGGCGACCGGCGGCTCTTTGGAGGACATGGGAAAACAGGCCATTCTGCGGGCGTTGAAGGAATCAAACGGCAACCGCACCCATGCCGCAGAAAGGCTGGGGATCAGCCGCCGTACCCTGCACCGCAAGATTGCGGAGTACGGCTTTACCGAAGTTGAATGAATTTGAGATTGAAGAAGCAGAAGTGTTCAAGGATGCTTCAAAACCGTAATACGTAACGCGCAACTTGAAGACGGTAATCTTTCTCGGTTACGAATTACTCGTTACGTGTTAATAATGACCTGTTCGCGATTCCTTGTGAAACAGATGGTTGGAGAAAAAGTCATGGCAAAACAACAACAGCAACCCTTTGAGGCAACCCTTCAGGATCTCGTGTACAGCGTGGATTCGGGGCTGGGCCAGAAGATCATTCGCACAACCCTTTTTTGCCTTTTCATTTTCGTGCTGATCATTATTTTAACCGCCCGTCAGTTCCGTGGATTTGATACCGAGGCGGCCATGGATTATGCGCAGCTCGGGCGGAATCTGGCTCAGTCCAACCACTACATTACGCAGTGTGTTCGTCCGGTGAGTATCGCTCAGGTGTCGGCCTACAGTTTTGATGGCAATGCGAAAATTGACCGCCATCCCGAACTCTTCAAGCCGCCGCTTTATCCGGCGATTCTCGCGGCGAATTTTAAATTTTTCAATTTGATCGGGGTCGATTTGTTTCCCGTCAGCACCGCTTTCCAGGGGACGCGCATCTATCCGGCCGAGCAGTGGGTGGTTGTGCCGACTCAACATTTTTTTACAGTGCTTTCCGGTCTGCTGCTTTACCTGCTGGGCCGCAAGCTGTTTTCGCATAAAATCGGTTTGCTGGGTGTGTTGACCTATTTTCTGAGTGAAATCGTCTGGCAGGATAGCCTGCGCGGAACCGGATTGCCGGTTCTTGTATTTTTTACTCTCGGTTCGACCTATTTTGCATTGCTGGCGATGATTCATCGCCGTGAGCGGAAGGCGCTTTGGAACTGGATGGCGCTTTTCTGCCTTTCCATCCTCTTTTCTGCGGCGGCATTTCTGACCCATTATGCGGCGATTGCCGTCATTCCAGGGCTGGCACTGTTTATTTTGATGATGGGAACACGGACGCAGCGAAGCGGCCACTTGGCTTTCTTTTACGCCGCACTGGTCTTCTTGATCGTTTCGCCATGGCTTCTTCGTAACTACCAGATTTCCGGCTCGCCGCTCGGCCTGGCACCGCACATCGCATTGATCGGTTCGTCAGCGTATCCCGATGATTCCCTGATGCGCACCTTGAAGCCGACCTTTAACCTCAGGTCTGATCTCGGCATGGTAAAAGCCAAGTGGACGAAGAACTTCAACGAACTGTATAAAAATGGACTGACCTCCATGGGCGGTGGCCTGCTGATCGCCTTTTTTATGGTGACTTTTTTCTACCGATTTGCGCGCGTCTATGTTCACAACCTGCGCTGGGGTGTCGGGCTGTCGATAGCCCTGTTTTTTGTCGGTGCCGGATTTTTCGGCAAGGAGGCGGTGAACCTTTATCACATCTTCTGGCCGTTTGTTATTCTCTACGGCCTTGCCTTTTTTTCCATTCTACTCGATCGCCTCGATCTGAATATTCAACTCTACAAAGTGGGTCTGACGGCTTTGGTTGTTGGGCTGACGGCCCTGCCTCTGCTGGTCACAGTCTTCCTGTCATCGTCGCCGGGACTTCCGTACCCCCCGTATTACGCCCCGTTTGTTATGCGCGTGAGTGAATTGCTCAAACCGAATGAGGTGATGTGTACCGACATGCCGTGGGCAACCGCATGGTACGGAAAGCGCGTGTCGATTCTGATGCCGAAAACCCTCGACGACTATTATGAAATCAATGACTACCGCAAATACATCAGCGGTCTCTACATCACCACGCTCACCAAAGACCGTCCGTTTCTTTCGTCACTGATCGAAGGGTCTGAAAAAACATGGTTCCCTGTAGCCATGGGCCGCCTCCCGAAGGACTTCCCGTTGCGTCAGGGTTTCGGGCTTAATAAACAGGATCAGGTTTTTCTGACCGACAGCGTTCGTTGGGGCGCCGGTCAGGTGAAGAAGGGTGATGAAGGTGCTCCGCAACAGCAGCAACAAGAATAGCAAAAGAAGTAACCGGAGGCGTTGCCATGCGTGTGGTTTTCTTTGGATCGGCCGCCATCGGGTTTCCTTCGTTGCATGCACTGCTTGTCAGCGCGCAGGATGAGGTTGTTGCGGTTGTCGCCCAGCCGGACCGGCTCGCCGGTCGCAAGCAGCAGTTGACGCCTTGTCCGGTTAAAGCCTTCGCGCAGGAGCGCCGGATCCCGGTGCTTTCACCTGAAAAAGTCAAAGACAGCCTGCCGGAACTGGCCGCGTTGAAAGCCGATCTTTTCGTTGTGGTTGCTTACGGCCAGTACATTCCTCCGTCGGTGCTGTCTCTTCCGAAACAGGGCGCGATCAACCTGCATCCATCGGTGTTGCCGAAATACCGTGGTTCAGCACCCATCCAGTGGGCCGTGGCGAATGGCGACACCCAAACCGGCGTTACCATTCTCTATGTCGGCGAAAAAATGGATGCGGGCGACATCATCCTGCAACGCGAAATCCCGATTGGTTCCGATGACACATCGACGACTCTGGAGCCGGTGCTGGCGGTTGCGGGCGCGGAACTGCTGATGGATGTCGTCGAACAGATCCGGAGCGGAACCGTTCAGCGGCACCCGCAGGACGATGCCGCCGCGACCGAAGTGCGCAAGCTGATCAAAGAGGACGGAAAACTCGACTGGACGCTTTCTGCCGCAACGCTGCGCAACCGGATTCGGGGGTTCACTCCATGGCCCGGCTGTTTCTGTGAACTGCCGGACGGCCAGCGTCTAAAGGTGTTGAGTGTTTCCGTTGAAGATCGGTCGGGCGTTCCCGGAGAAATTCTTGAGGCGGCGGGAAGCGGTCTTCTGGTGGCAGCCGGCGAAAGGGCTTTGAGGCTGCTCGAAGTACAGCCAGCCGGGAAATGCGCTATGGACGGGGCTTCGTATCTGCGGGGCTATCCGTTGGTGCCAGGCATTCGTCTGGTTTAATCCCGTTTGCTTCGAGCCGTTCGATCAGCCGTTGAGAATCGGGTTCAAGTTCCAATGCCTTCTTCCAATGTTTGGAAGCCTCGTCGAGGTTTCCCATCTTTAAATAGGTGTCGCCCAGATGCTCCCAGACGGCGGAATCGTCCCCGACAAAGGCTCTGGCTTTCTGCAATTCATTCAACGCGTCGGCGTAGCGGCCCTGCATGTAATAAATCCATCCGAGCGTATCGAGGAATGCCCCGTTCTCCGGATCAACCGCCAGCGCTTTTCGAACCAGCTTGAGGCCCATATCCAGCTTTTCACCGTGTTCGGCCCACATGTATGCGATATAATTCTGTGCAGGGGCCACTATGGTTTTATCGCCTGTTTCGATGACTTTAAAGAACATTTTTTCGGCGGTTTCAAGCTGACCCGCGCGTTCGTAGAGTGAGGCGTACTGATAGTAGAACTGTCCGTTGAGTAGATTGGTGGCGCCGCTCGTTTGAGCGAGGGTTTCAAACTGCCGGGCCGTCTCAATGGCCTGCACATATTCTTTCTGTTTCGCCTGCAGCAGCATCAGATAATAGAGCGCTTCGGCGGCCTCGGGACTTAACGTATGGAAAACATTTAACAGTTCAATCGCACTTTCGGTGGAGACCGGCGAGCGTCCGGTCAGCAGGGAGAGCATGTATTGGTTGAGAACAACCGGATTGTTGGTGTATGTCGAAGCCAGCGTTTCAGCAGCCTGTTCCAGATGACCGCTTTTCTGCGCGGAGACCAGGAAGTTGAAAAGAAAAAACGGATTGGCTGACCATTCCGCCTCGGGCGATCCTGTGCGTACCTGTTCGAATTCGGCATAGGCTTCGTCATAGAGTTTCTGCTGCAGGTGCAGATACCCCAGCACGATGCGCAGACGGTTGTCGGCGGGGTGTTTCTCAAGCGCCTTCAGCAGAACAACTTCAGCTTCCTTGTTTTTTTTCGCGCCGATATAGAGGGATCCAAGCTGTGCATAATAGAAAACCGGCGACTGCGGCTGTTCGTCGATTTGATCCTCCAAGTGTCTGCTTAACCGTGCGTGCTCTTTCTTCGGCATTTTTTCAGCAAGGTACTGGAGCCAAAGCTCCGGTTCGGTTCCGGTTTCCTCTGCCAGCTGGTCATAGACATCCATCGCCTCGTCGTATTTGCCGGTCTGAATGAGAAGGTCAAACATCTGGCGCGCCAGTGCCGCATCGGACGGTGCGTAGAGCCGGGCCTCTTGAAAGGCCTTTAGTGCCTCGTCCGGCTGCTTCACGGCCAGCAAGGCGAAACCGAGTTGCTGCCAGCGGAGCGGATTTTGCGGAGCAGGTTTAAGCGCTTTCTGTAAAAATTCGATTCCTTCCTGAATGGCGGCTTTCGCTTCCGGCGTGTCACCCTTAATGCGGGCGCTGTCGATACAAAGTGTTCCCAGCAGGTGGAGCAGTCCGGTATTTTCGCTTTGTACAGCCACGGCGGCACGGAGGATTTCAAGAGCATGGGTGCACCTCTCCTGTGCGAGATAAAAGCGTGCAAGGAACACGGGAGCATCCGGATTGTCCGGAAAATCCGTCCACACTTTCCGGAACAGGGCTTCGGCCTGATCCGGCTTGCCGGTCAGGACGTACACCCGGGCGAGCAGCAGTTGCGGATCCGCAGTATTAGGCTGGCGTTTCACCAGCTTTTGCGCCAGCCGGACGGCATCATTCGTCTGCTTTAACTCCAGAGCCACCGCCACAGCGGGGGCGTAGAGTTTTTCTTCATCCGGATCAAGACGGATAGCGGCTTCGAGGTGTTCGAATGCGGCGGCAGAATCACCGCCGGTCGCAGCCAGTAGGCCGAGGCTGAACTGAGACAAAGCCTCAGCTTGCTCATTTGCGCTCAGCCGAGGCTTTGAAGGAGATGCGCAACTGCTAAACAAGAGCAGACTGCCGAGCAGCAGGGCTTCAACGGTCCGGACTTTGCGGGAGATGCGCATCACAACCCCTTTTTTGGAAAACGGAGCACTGGGTGAATGGAATGATGGATTGTTGGGATGGGGAGTTTTGAAATCCATTACTCCAGCACCCCGCCATTCCAATATTCCATGTCCCGTTATTTCTTCTTATGCCGGACTTCACGACGGCGTTTGCGCCGTTTGTGCTTTGACATTTTGGTCTTACGCCATTTTTTAATGGTACCCATGCTTCTATTTCCTTTTGTACGCTTATGCGACCACTTTGTTCAGGCCGATTTCAATAATTCCTTCTGCACCGGCGGCTTTCAATTCGGGAATAATTTCCCGCACCACCGATTCGTTCACCACCGTTTCAACGGCATACCAGCCGGCATCGGAAAGACCGCTCACGGTCGGCGAGTGCAGAGCCGGAAGCAGTTTCTTAACCCGGTCAATATCCTTTGCTTCCACGTTCATTTTGAGCAGCACCTTGTCGGCGGCATTCAGCGCGGCCGTCAGCAGCAGGGCGATTTTCTCAAGCTTTGAACGTTTCCAACCATCGGCCCAGGCCGCTTTGTTGGCGAAAAATTTGGTGTAGGATTCCATCAGCGTGTCCACAATGCGCAGATTGTGCGCGCGCAGCGACGAGCCGGTCTCGGTAATGTCCACAATCGCGTCGGCGAAATCAGGCACTTTGACTTCCGTCGCGCCCCAGGAAAATTCCACTGTGGCTTTCACGCCGTTTTTAGCCAGCCAGCGTTCGACAATTCCAACGCCTTCGGTGGCGATCCGTTTGCCTTCGAGATCCTTGACGGATTTAATCGGGGAGTTTTCCGGCACCGCCAGCACCCAGCGAACCGGGCGTTTGGTCTGCTTGGAATAAACCAGACTGCACACATCCTGCACATCGGAACCGTTAGCTTCGATCCAGTCCAGACCCGCGATACCGGCATCCAGCATGCCCAGCTCGACGTAGCGGCTCATTTCCTGCGGACGGAGCAGGCGGAGTTCGATCTCTTTATCATCAATGGAAGGAAAATAGGAACGCGAGCTGCCGGAAATGTTAAATCCGGCCTTCGCGAATAGGGCATAGGTGGAGTCCTGTAGACTGCCCTTCGGTAATCCTATTATCAGTTTGTTCATATTCTCTAGATTGCTTCCTTTTCTAAACAAGAGCGTCGGACTATACGGAAAACCTCCGGACGCGTCCACCGTTATTTGCCCTTTTTCCGATGGTTGGAAAAAACGGGTCTGATTCTTCCAATATTTGGAAAAACGTGGCTCCCATTGGCCGGTTATCTATTCCTCCAATAGTCCGGTTTGCGGTGCAGATTCATCACGGCGGTAATGATAAGCACCTGATCCAGAACCGTGTAAATCAGGGCGTAGGGAAACTGTTTCACGAGGCAGCGATGGAACGTGCTGTCCAGCGGTGTCCATCCGGCGGGCAACTCAATAATCCGTTCAACAGCCGCATACACCTGCTCTGAAAAGATTAAGCCGAGGCCGGACTGCTGGAGTTCGTAATATTCGATGCTGGCAATGAATTCTTCGCGGGCGGCCTTGGCGAACTCGACCCTCATTTCTGAAATCTTTCTTTGATCTCCTGAAACACAGATTCGCCGGGAATCGTCGGCGCTTTACCGGAGCGGATATCGGCCAGTCGTTTGTGCGACTCTTTCAGCCAGGCTTTTTCAATGTCTGCCGGAGCGGGGATCGTGATAACGTGCAGCAGTTTATCGAGCAGGGAAAGCCGCTCGTCGGTCGGGAGATCCAGCACCTCGTTATAGATTTTTTCAGCCAGCGCAGTCATGGTTTCACCTCACTCAGAAGTTGGGAGCACCGGTAAGCTAACCGGATTCCCCGGATTTTTCAATGCCAACCTGTGTTGGCGTTTTCTGTAGCCGGGGCCGGTGGCCCCGGAAAGTAGAGGCGCGGCCACCGTTCGCACCCACAGAATCTTCCTGTAGCCGGGGCCGGTGGCCCCGGAAAGGTGGAGCGGGCG
>JBAWXO010000014.1:0-12950 GCA_037144035.1 Kiritimatiellales bacterium | reverse complement strand
CCCGGCTTCACCAGCGCGGTGATGTCGGTTTTGAACGGCGGCTTCCAGAGAATTCCCGCAGCCTTGCCGTTCACGTTTACTTCGGCAATGACTTCGACTTGGCCAAGATCGAGAGATAGTTCGAGGTCATTTTTCATCATGCCCGCCGGAATATCTATTTCTTTCGTATAGGTTGCGCTGCCCGAAAAGTATTTGATTCCTTCGTCAGGATGATCGGGCCATGAAATCAGCTTCCCAAACACAGCCGCCGGCGGAGCCCCGAGATTCGGCGGGAAAGAAACTTCCCACGGCCCTGTCACAGTCAGCGGTTCCGGAACGCCGGTGACTTCAACGGATTTGGTGCCCGCTGCCGACGACATTTCATACCGTCCGTTCGCACTGGCAACCAGTTCAGCGGCATTGGAAGACATCCGGATTTGCGCGCCGGCTGTCTTCGCAGAATTTGCCCCGGTGAGCGCGGTAAAACCCGGTGTGCCTGCCTTGCGGAAAACAACAAACACCGAACCGCACGGATCAAACTTGATCGGCACCGTCGTGCGTCCATTTTCAGTTTTCCACACGCCGGCCGTTTCGATACGCCCCGTATCCGGATACCAGAATTCCGGCACCTTGCCTGTAACGCGGAAGATGGCATCAACCGTTACCTGCACATTGGTCGCATTGGCAACGAAATAGACATCCGCATCGCCCGCGCGCCGGTGAATCCAGTTCACTTTCGCTGGGCCTTCAGCGGATTTCCATTCAAAATCAGGTGCAAGACCGATCCCGGAAAAAACATCCGCTAGTCCTTTACCTGAGAACACCTTCCCTGCGCCGAATGTGTGATCCGGCTTGGTCTTTCCGTCACAATCGCCCCAGACCTCCGCCGCGATGCGGCTGACCTCTGCATCGCACTCCGGATAACCGGACAGACTTGGCGAGCGCTCCGGTTTCCGGCCGTACACCAGTGCGCCGTCCTGCACGAGCTCGCGGATTTTCTGGGCAAACTCCGGCGTCATAAAAACGTTTCCGGGCAGCACGAGCATGCGGTACGTCATGCCGGAAGGCAGTACAATGCGTCCCTCTTTCACCGTCGCGGTATATAACACCTCGTCGTTTATTAAATCGTAATCGTAGCCGGCGGGTGAAATAGACGGCTTGCCCCGCCCCACGCCTTCCGGCGCATCTTCGCCAACAAACAGACAGTAATCGGCCGCAAAGGATCCTTCCTGAAGGAGATACTGGCAGCGGGCGAGATAGGTGAGCCAGGCCGTGCTCTGTTCAAACCAGGTGGTGGTGCGCTCGAAGTGAATTCCATTCTGGCCGAATGTCATGCCCGGCAAGCGATTCGTCCACGGTTGCAGAGCCCAGCGATGAAAAACAAGGCGATTGATACCGTCTGCAAACATGGTGTCACCAATTGCTTTGAGCGCAGAAGGATAATCCCGCCAGCCGGACATATTCGCATCGGCGGTGAAGGCTTCCGCCCCGGTGAATTTTCTCCCGATGGCATGCGCGGCGGATGCTGCGTGTTTACAGATACCCACATCCCTGCCGAACCAGAATTCGCTCATCGGCATATCGCTGCGAATGGCGCATTGGAAATAGTTTAAATTGGCACAACCATACGCCTCGTGCGAAAGCGCCAGCCCTTGCCGGTTCGCCAGAGTTTTCAGATGCCCCGCGTAGTTGTCGGCAATCAGATCGGCGCAGGTTCTCCGGTAATCCCAAAGAAACCGTTCGCTGACATCAGCGGATTCGACCACATGCCCTAACGTCGCAGGCAGGTACGGCAATAAATCATAACCGCGGCGCGCCTTGAACTCTTCGCGGAATTTAGCCGTCCAGTTTTGCGGACCGACCTCCCACGAATCGATGTGGGTAGCAATAAGTGATTTTCCCGCCAGTGCTCCGGCATCGCCCGCGATTTTTTTAATAAATGCGCCATAGTGCGCTTCGAGCGCCTCCTTGCTCATCTTATCGCACTCGAGGCCGATCCCGTTCTTCGTGCTCGGGTGGTTCGACTTGCCGGTGGTGGTGTGTCCGATCCGGAGCACTATCCAGTTGCCGGCCGGCGCATCCCAGGTGAGCGTCCCGTCGGCAGCCAGCAATTTCGTCAGATCAATAATACCGTCGCGACGTACGGCCGTTTCCGCTTTTTCAGACCAGTTTGTTTCGATAAGGCTGCTGCCGCGAACATACCCCGCCTTTTGACCCCAGCGCGGAATGCGGGCCCCTTGATAAAGTTCCACTTCAGCCAGCCCCAGCGGTTGCCCGGGCCGCGCACCTTTATCGGATTTTGTAAAAACAATACGCCAATATCTGGCTTGGCTGGACGGGAACGAAAGCCCAAGCATCGATGCAAAAATGTGCTGGGACGGGATATCGAATTTGGCAACGCTCGTATAGGCCGTGCCGTCCCGGGAAATCATAACTTCTCCGGAATGCGCCTGCCGGCCTGGAAGTGTCCGCAAGAGGAGCGACTGAGCGGAAAACGGTTCCGGAAATTCAAACTGGATATACTGCGGTTTACCCGGTGCAGGCGGCGGCAGCGTTGAACCGGTCTGCCAGTCGCCGTCGACCACTTTTTCCGCATCAAACCCCTTGTCGCTTCCGGTGACAACCGGGGCGCATTCCCGCATGGTCGCGTGGTCATCTGCCGGCGCTTTGAAAGCGAGAACGGCAATGTCGCGGTAATAGGGCGCAAGTTCCGCAGGCGCACCCGCCGTCGCGCCGCCCAGATCGGAAGAGCTGCGCGTGACCGGCGGCATCGGCAGTTTTTGCGATATCTTAGCAGGACCGGCCAGACGCGCTTCGCTTGAAGTCAATATCTGCATCGAATGCTCGGCGGTGTTCCACGGCCCGCCGCTTCCCGTCCAGCCGTCATCATTATTCATCGAAAGTTCGATTCCCAGCCGGTTGGCCTCGCGCACGGCATGCGAAAACATCGCCCGCCATTCGTCCGTCATGAACTCAACCCGGCCCGCAGGAATGCTGTGGGAGACGTTCATAATGAGCGCACCGCCGACACCTACGCGCTTCATCGCTTCAAGATCGAGGGTAATGCCCTCCTTCGTGATGTTGCCGTTCATCCACATCCAGTACACCCGCGGTTTCGCAGAGTCCGGGGGACTTTCGAAGCGCTCCTGCAGGATGGTCTCTGCTCCAGACGACACTCCTACAAGCAGGCCCACCAGTAAAAGGATCCCGGCTACTTTGATTCTTGCGCAGTTCATCGGCATACTGACTCCTTTTCGTTGTTAAAATGCGTCAACACCCGCTTCGCACTTAAGCGTTACGATCTGGTGCGGTGCGACCTGAAAAACCACATCATTCTTTTCAATCGGACACAGCTCAGTTACGGTCTCGTCCAGCCGAACCGTTGCAACACTGTGAACCGGAATGGGCAGCACGACTCGGCCGGAGATTTTTTTGTCTGCCGGATTGAATACGCGGATGATCAATCCATCCCGATCTTCCGCTCGTTTAACCGCACTCAAGCGCAAGGGCAGGTTCAGGGACAGGTACGATGCTTTCGGCGGAAGATCGCCTGAAGCCGGACGAGTATGCTGAAAAAGACGCAGGGAGGAATTGAACTGTTCGGCAGCACTGTATGTATCTGCCGACTGCCAGTCACCCTTATGCGGATAGATCGCGTAACTGAAGGATGTTTTCCCGTGCATCTGCGCGCCGGTTTGCGCCGGATCGGATTGCGGGGCACGGTATTCAGCACAGATTCGCATGGCGGTACAGCGCATCAGCGTCAGCATGAGCGTGCGGGAGGGATCCTCCGTGACCTCATACTCCTGCAGGTTGCGGTTAAGCACCGCCACCCCGTGTGTTCCATCCGATAAATCCACCCAATGCTGCATCGGCAGCGCGGTCATCTGTGCCTCGCCGATTCCCCGTTCATCGCGCGGCAGTGCGATCGGGCGGCGATCCACCGTGAAGTGTCCTTCCGTATCGGCAAACGCGCTCTGAATACCAGTTGGAACTCCGACCCGGAACCGGCAGTCGGATGCGCGGTTATCGATCTGCGTTTCAATTTCAAGCGCAGGACTGTTTTTCTTAAGTGTGACGGTTGAACGGATTTCAACCGAAACGGTTTTTTCTTTCAGTAATCCGGTTTTACGATCCACGCCAGCGGGCACGTCCAACGTATGCCTGATTTCAAATCGCGTCATGAGCGGGCCGTCCGCGGTGCGGCGGATTTCCGCCGAACAACCCAGCGTGGTGATGACGGTCTGGTTCCGCGGCTCAACGCGCTGCCAGTAGTCGCCCGCATCGCCGCTGTATTCTAAAAAGTTGAGCTGTTGATAGACCCTTCCCGTTTCACGATGCGTCACATCCAGCGTGCCGTCCCCGTTTATCGCCACTTCGATAAATTCATTCGCCATGCGGTTCGGGCCGGTCAGTTGCGAGCCGAAATCTTCATCCTGCGGCCAGAATGCCGCTGTCCGGTCAAATGTTTTTCCGCCAGTCAGCCGAATTGTTTTATAACCCATGGCAGGAACTTTACCCGTGGTGAACACAAACCGGTGACGGTCAACCTGCCACGGCAAGGCACGGCCTCCACGCACGTTGACCGGCACAGTCAGCTCTTCGCGGTCTTGCGGCTGCGTTGCAAGCAGCGCACCGTTAAGTTCTTCGGGTTGCACCCATTTCCAACTGCGCTCACGAGGAACATCCACTACCGCTTCCAGATCGCTGCAGACTGCCTGCGGAAGCGGATTGAAAAGGGTCAGGAAGAGCCCGTCCTGCGGCTCACCGTGCAGGTCGAGCCGCGACAGAACCCTCTCGACGGAAGCGGTGAACACGGTCTCGCTCAGTTCGATCACCTGCTGCAGACGGTTGGCAATATCATCAGAGGTCTTGTCATGGGTCACACCGTTGATGGCATCATGCGAGTGCGATTTCAGCAAATACTCCCACGCTTTGCGCAGCAGCGTCTGATGAAACTCCGCATCCGGCGAATCAATCAGGCTGGCAAAGGGCTCGGCGTAGCGACACAGCAAGGTCTGCGCCTGACGGTTCAGAGTTTTGAGATTCATCCGCACGGACAACGCGTTGCCGGAGATCGATGCAATCGGGCCATCGCGCAGTTCACCGCGTACAACCGGCAGTTTATCCGGACTGAGCCGCGCTTTCAGCGCGGCGACATATTCCGGCAAGGTGCTATGCACAAAGTTCACCTTATCTGACGCTTCGTTGAGTTTGCAGATCACTTCCGCGAGATCCGGCGTGACCCCCGAAAAGTCGGTGCCGTCACCGAAGAAAAGATCGGATGGAACCGAGGTGTCGTTGCCCGTGGCAATAAGGTCATTCAGGCAGGATTTGATCATCTCATAATGATATCCGTCGTCCGGCAGCTGGGACTGCTCCGTGTCGCAATGCTCCGGATCAGCGGGATGGTAAAGAAACCCTTTTTCCCCGGTTCGGTATCCCCATGATGGATCGGTGTACATCCGTCCGTAGCGAAGCGGAAGCATCAGATGAAAAAAGAAATTATTGCGCTTGGCTGTGCCCAGCCGGGTGGTGATCAGTCGAGTACCGTCAGGTGATTCCCAAATAAACTCGCTCTGCGGGGCGCGCTTTTTGCTCACGTTTTTACCGGCAACCACGAAATCAATTCCGAATCCGGCCAAGAGTTGCGGAAACTGTGCGGTCTGCCCCCAGCCAAACGTGGTATAACCGATTTTCATACAGCCGCCGAGCGCTTCGGCCTTCTGAGCGCCCCAAAGCAGATTGCGGATCAGCGCTTCACCGCAAACGGGATATAGATCCGGCAGATTGTACCACGGCCCGATGAAGAGCTTCCCCGCTTCAACCGCCTTGCGAACCGCTGGATCTTTTTCAGGGCAAAGCTCGAGATAATCCTCGACCGCAATCACCTGCCCGTCAAAAAGGAAGGCCTTGTATTCCGGATCGGTTTCAAATTTATTCAACAGGACATCCAGCATCTTTTTGAGCTGGAATTTCGAACCCCAGATTGGCGTTCGCCATTCGCGATCCCAATGCGTGTGTGAAATGATGTGGCCTGTTATTTTTTTATTTGTGCTCATACGTAAATCTCAAACAGAAAAAACACTCCCTCAAAGAACAGCCTGATGCGCTGTCCCCACGACTTTACACATCCCTCTGAAAGCAACTGCCTGCGCTACACCTGTTCCTTGTACCAGCAAAATTCACTGTGCCATTGTTGACATCATTCGTCGCGCAATGCAACTATTCAGCTTCACTTGATATATCATGTATATTACAAATGCAAGGAAATATGATGACTTCCTCAAGGAACCGTACATTGGCTGCTTTGAATTGGGAACTCAGCAGAAATGAAATTATCCCCAGAAATCTTTGGAAACTACCTTGGGCTGACCAAAAATTCCCAGGGGAGTACGATAAACTTATATCCAAATATCCGGACGACATAACTAAAGCGCCTGAAATTCTAAAAACACCCGTGTCCTGCCGAGAAGGGAATCCTTTTGATGTCGGGATCAGCATAGACTCATGGGGATGCAATTTCAGAAATACTCATAGAGGTATTCAGGGTGAAGTTAAAACTCCCCTAGTCAATGACTGGAACGACACTTCTGCCGTGCACTTCCCTGTTGAAATGCTTACCCTTGATATTCTTCAGGTAGACACCTTCTGTCGCAATACACAGACCTTCGTCCGCTCTCCTCTTTGCGCAAATCCTTTTGAACGAATCCAATACATTCGCGGCACCGAAAACGTCCTGATGGATTTGGCTCTGGAAGAATCCGGTCTAATGGATTTTCTCTACCGCATACATGAACTGAACCTCAAAATTTGCGACGTCTGGAGCCAGACAAAAGTCGATGCGCTTTTTATAATGGACGATTGGGGAACTCAACAAAGCATGCTCATTAACCCTCAAATGTGGCGTAAAATTTTCAAGCCGCTCTATCGGGAATATGCCGTGATCGCCCATAACGCCGGCAAAAAGATCTTTATGCATTCCGACGGCAACATTCTCGATATTTATCCTGATCTGATCGAAATCGGTATTGACGCACTCAACTCGCAAATCTTCTGCATCGGAGTCAAAAATCTCGCCCAATTTAAAGGACAAATTACCTTTTGGGGGGAAATGGATCGTCAACACATCCTTCCCGACGGCACACCTGAAGAAATACGGTCAGCAGTTCACTTAGTATATGAAACCCTCAACAGCAGCGGAGGACTCATCGCCCAATGTGAATTCGGTCCCGGTGCCAATCCTGAAAATATTAAAATCCTGTTCGATGCGTGGAATCAAATGACCAACTGTTAACCCGTCAAGCCTGAAAAATCACTCTTATGCAACAGTTTCTTCTGCGACTCAGCATTCGGCGAATCAAAAAAGGCGGTCAACCGGCGTGGCAAAATAAAAAATCAACTTCTGCGTTTTTTCTTCGCAAGTATCCCTATACTCCGGCAGCGTGCTATGCAAAAGGCCACCTATCTGCCGAAAGGTATTTTCTCGATGTAGATCCCCTGTACGAGGAAATCAACGTCGCCAGACACTTCCAATCGCACGTCACCGCCGTTACACCGGTGGCGGAAAAATGCATCCGCCACCTCAATCGTGGCGATGCGCCATTTACCGCTGTTTTTTAATTTGATCATGCCGGCCTCTTTCCAGGCTCCGAGCTTCGCAGGATCCGTTTTGACGTTTTGGTCGTTGGAATCATAGCGCACGCGGATGTCAAAATTTTCTTTATCTAAATATGCGATGCTCAATTTTACCCGATTGGATTCTGCTTGCGAATATCCCGGGTCGTTTACCTTGAAATACATATACCGTGTCGGGCTGTCGGCGGATTGACTCTGCCAGCACTCCACGCCATCCATGACAACCCGTTTATTTAAAGACTGCCTCATTTCCGGAATAATGCTTATGGCTGATCCCCATGCGGCTTGCTGTGCGATGTCAAAAGGTACGCCGGAAATGCGACCTTCGAAATCCGGCTGTTCAAAATCATCTGTACGGAATGGCGCGGCAGGGAGGCCCGCATTATTGTAGAGATTTGCGAGAGAGAAATTTTCCCAACCGTAACGTACAGCGACCGGTTGCGCGACCGAAGGATGGCTCACCGCAACAGAATCCCCATCAATCCGAGCTTCTGCTGTAATGAATTTCTTGTCGGGACCGCAAATCGTAAAGCCACCCGGTTGTCCTTCCGCCGCTGCGCGAGCCTGAGGATCCTGTCCGGGCGAGAGCTTGGGGTTCGTGTTCATGGCGACTCGTAAAGCCTGCAATCCAGCCGAAGTCCCCTTCTTAAAGGAGACCCTTGCCGTGTTTTTTTCGAACCGGACCGATTCGTAAACCGGGCCGTGGGCAACAACAGCGGGCTTTTCTATTTTCTCAGCAAGCAACGCAAGCCGTTGTCCAACCGGCACTTTATTCTGCGGGTGAATATCCTGATACTCCCCGACATCAAGAGTCACAGCCATGTCTGCTTTTTTGATTTTGAGTGCTTTGGATTGCGCCTCCCGAAGCCACGCCCAGGCCTCTCCGGTTCGATCCCAGCTTACGCCGCCATAGGAAGTAAGCTGGACATACAGAAAATAAAAATCATCGCCCCACGCTTTACGCCAAGATCCGATCAGATCTTCCATTTGCAGAGTATACCGCTCGGGGTTCTTCGTGTCCGCTTCGCCCTGATACCAAATCACGCCCTTAATCACGAACTGTGTTAGTGGATAGATTGTTCCGTTATACAGATAAGCAGGCGCTTTGATGGCCCCTGGATTTTTATCTGATGGCTGCCAGGCCGGATTTGCCTTGCTTAAATAACCGGCATATTCAGGGCGGGTTTTGAGCGTTTCAAAAGGAATCCAAGAATGTGCGAAGGTTCCCCCGCGACTAGCGGAAATAAGGCCGATGGGCACTTCGAGTCCCGGTTGCAACTGCTGTGCAAAAAACATTGCAGCGGCAGAAAATTCTTTGGCGTAGAAAGGACAATTGACCTGCCATGACCGGGCAAAGATTGGATCGATCACGACCTCACGGCTTGGCTCCGGAGCGCCAATCCCGAGCTCTTTGATTTTGAATAAACGAATCAGCGAATTGGTCATCTCCGCAGTCTGCTTGAGCAGTGTTGGATAAAAACCTAATTTGGTCTGCATGTTTGACTGTCCGGAACAGACCCAGACATCTCCAACCAACACATCGGAAATTTTAACCGAAGAGGAAACGATCAGCTCCCGGGGCTCTGCGTTTGCCGGCATCGGATCCAGATCAACCTTCCACGCTCCGGACCCATCGGCTATGGCCGTCTTTTTCTGACCGGCAAATTCAACGGTCACTTTTTCTCCTGGATCAGCCGCGCCATACACCGAAACAGACTTGTCGCGTTGCAAGACCATGTGATCCGTAAAGAGCGGATGAAGTTTCGGTTCAGCCCCGCAACTGAGCGCCAAAGCACCTGCACACAACCCGACCAAAAATAATTTATGAAGGGTGCTCCGCCCAGCAACCTTTTCTTGTTTTTCTCGAATCCCCTTGTAACAGCTCATTTTCTTTTCTCCCGCTCATTATTGTAATTAGAAGTTCGGCCATATTCTTCCGACGAACAACATCCCTATCCCCATCAGTCGCCGCGCCATTCACGAACGGCCTCGGTCATAGCGATCCAGTTGGCCGGCTCGGTGTAAGACGAAATCTGATTGCCGGTTCCAATGGCAATTCCACCGTGTCCGGACAC
Source organism: Kiritimatiellales bacterium (assembly GCA_037144035.1). Lineage (GTDB taxonomy): Bacteria > Verrucomicrobiota > Kiritimatiellia > Kiritimatiellales > Tichowtungiaceae > Tichowtungia. The sequence continues at coordinate 3,258 of JBAWXO010000014.1, read as the reverse complement.
CTTTTCCAGCAGATTATAAACATAGGCTTTCACCTCTGCTGGAGTATTAATCGTCATGATGTTCATTTCCACGCCACCGAAGTTGCCGATGCGATCGCCATAACGATTCACCCATACATCAAACGGGTCGATAGCGTCTTCATTGGAGTGCTTGGCATTAATTCCGGCGGCAATCAGGTCGTCCATCACATCGTAGATTTTTCCACAAGAGTGAAGCAGGAAAGGTTTTTGATAAGAATGAACCAGATCGATCACGCGTTTGTACTGAGGAATAATCTGTTTGCGAATCTCATCGGGCCGCAGGAGTGTCGAAGAGCGAAACCCAAGATCATCGCCAAAGCGACAAACAGCGAAGCAGTCGCCATAGTTTGCAAGCATCCAGATCCAGAGTGTTACAATCAAGTCTCCTGTTTTTTTCCAGAGTGCTTCATAGACCTCCGGCTCATCCGCCTGAAGAAACGCCAGCTCCTGAAACGGGACAAAATCCTGAATTGTTTCAAACATGCCGTTACCGATACCGCCGACGGCTTTCATCCCCTCAGGCAGGGCTTCACGCAGTGCAGCAAAGTCCTCCTCGAACCGTTGTACATATTCAGGAAGTTTAGCGTCCCACGGATAGTTCTCGACATCTTCCATGGTTGCGATGATAGCCGGCACACGCCCGCGCAAAGCATTTCCGTCCTGAATTATCCGGACAACACACCGTTCAAACGGAATACAGTCATATCCAAGATGACTCGCCACTTTAGCAATTCGGCGGTACGCCTCGACTTTATCGGCATACACGCCGCGTAGCAGCGGCGCGATAGCATTGCCCGCGATTTTCTCGACAACGGCAATATCCATCCCGTGCTCATAAAGGGGCAGTCGATCCGCTTCACGGTTATAGGCCGCCTCCACAATGTGCCTGTAATCTGGTCGAAATTTTTTTATCTGGTTACTCCTGACAAGAAAACGGGTCAGAATTTGTGGCCGGCAGCTTGCGGTACCAAATAAAGTAAAGTCCGATCGTGCAGATCAGCAGAAGCCCCGTCCCCACCCAGAACCGGGTCCATGCGTGGAGCATGAACTGTACGGAAACCCAGTAGATCAGAAATTGCCACGGCACGGCCAGAAAAAGCGTTGAGATGTCGGTGCGGTTTTCGCGATCAATTCTCTGGATTACCGCCGGCGCCAGCGTGTTCTTGTACGGTTTCCAGAAGCCGAATGGTCGGGTGATGTTATAAAAATTCTGCAAGACCGCATCATCAGTCGGTCTGGTATAAATCGTCCCGATCAGTGCAAAAACTGATGAACAGGCCACGATGACCGGGAGGCTGTACCAAACCGGCCAATCCGGGACAAGAATCCGCTGCAACACCGCAGCCAGCATCCCCCCCAGCATTCCGCCGGCGTATCCGAATCCGTTAAACCGCCACCAGTACCAACGCAGGAAACTGGGGAGGACAAGCCCGCCGCCCAGTCCGCAGGCAATCCAGCCCCAGATATCATTAATGGAGCGGGCGTTGTAGCTCATCCACAATGACAGCACCACGATGATTATGCAGGCAATATAGGAGATATACACCAGCTCTTTGTTGCCGGCTTTCGGACGTATTAAGCGCTGATAAATATCTTTTACAACATATCCCGCAGCCGTATTGAGCTGTCCGCTGAACGTGGACATGGCGGCCGCAAGCATGGCAACAAAAACGATGCCCCGCAGACCGACCGGAATGCCGTAATAAATAACCGCCGGCAGGACTTGTTCAATATTAACTGTACCTTCAAAAGTAACCATCCGGATTTTGTCCGCCCATCCGTCTCCCAGATAGGCCTGCAAAGCATTAATCAGTTCGGGAGAACATTTCCCCGGGAAGCGTGCAATTTCGGCAATCACCGCACCCCAATTTTGTGGCTGAACACCAGGAATTGCATTTTGAATAACTGCCGCTGCACCACTTAGTGCTTCCGGCCCAGGCAAAGACCGGCTGATCATATGTGCCCCTAGAATCACAAACCCCATAATCAGCGGCCAGCGAATTGATGAAGTCAAAATCCATGTGATCGTCAGTTTGCTGCATTCGCGGTCATTGCGAGCTCCCAGATAAACGGGTTTCCCGCCGGAACTGCTCATGCCGAAGAATATGGTAAAAATCGAATAGTAAAGAACAGCCAGCGCCATCTGCTCGAACGCTTCATAGGCTTTGGGCATTTCCGTCCAGACCGGCAGTGTAATACTTGACCAGGCTGCATTGCCGGAAACCGTTTGAATCAGCGCTTCAAACGAGGCCTGATCCGGAATCATCATAAAGGCCGTAACCGCCAGCCACAGCATGCCCAGCAAAATAAAACCTGACTGGAAAATATCCGTCCACACTACACCGTAAAAACCGCTGATCATGGTGTAGATGGTCGAAAAAATAATGAGCACAATTGCGCAGGCCATTGGAGAAAACGGAAAGAAAATGGAAAGAAAAAGGCCTGCCCCTTTAATGAAATAAGCCATAGCGCCGATCGTTGAAAGGATAACTGCGAACGCCTGAAGCAACCGAGCCGTTTTGCCGGTTTTCCCTTGACCAAAACGAAACTCCATCCACTCAGCGGCCGTCATGCACTTTGACCGGCGGTTCCACTTGCCTTGATAGACCATAGCAAATCCAAGCATCAATGCCAACCCGCCCCGGATTTCCACATACATCCCGCGAGAACCTAAAACAAAAATCAGCGAGGTGATCAACATGGTGCCGGTGAGGTCCAATTGAGAAGACATCCCGGAAATTCCCGTCGCCCACCAGGGAATTGAATGTCCACCCAGAAAATAGTCATCCAGCCCCTTTGAAGCCTTTTTCAGGAAATGAACGCTGAGTACGATCAGCCCAACAAAGTAAAAAGCCATCACCGACCAATCAATCCAATTAAACATGCTCGTCCCTCCCTTTACTTTAAAATATTCTGCTGTTGATATATCGGGTATACTAATATCTCAAGCTAAAAATGTGTATCTCCGGTCGGAAAATTCCTGGGGTGGAAGAAAGTTTCCAAGGGTTGGAATAAAAGCACCCACCCCGGCTTACAGCCACCCCTCCGCCGGAGGGGATCATAACCAAATACGCATGATATTCGTTCAGGCGCGGCCACCGTCCGCACCCACAGGGTTGAGCAAGAGAGAAACAGGATGATGCCGCCCACGGTGGGGGCGGAAAGAGAAAAGGCGCGGCCACCGGTTGATTCACCCCCTTATAGTAAGAGGCCGCCTGTCGAAGGGTCTTGTTCTTT
>JBAWXO010000013.1:0-13011 GCA_037144035.1 Kiritimatiellales bacterium | reverse complement strand
AGTAAGAGGCCTCCTGTCGAAGGGTCTTGTTCTTTGAAATTTGATTGTTTACTGCGGACCCCGCCGGTTTCCGTTTCCGGGAAGGTGGCGGCTTGGCTCTCTTCTGTTCTCAAGGTGAAGCGGGATCGCGTTCCACCTCTGAAGGGAAATTTGTGCGTAGCACCGTGGAGTGCGGCGATAAAGGCTCCCCGTATCGCCGCTTTTCCAAAAGCATTTAACCCGAAAATCGGGTTAAATAATAGAGGGAGCGTACGAAGCCGCCGTGCAGGAGTACGGAGAATGCCGAAAAAAAACTTTTTTAAACATAGTGTCATGTGTCGCAGTGTCAGCGTTGAATCACGGTGGAACGTTGGGCAAAGGGTTGAAAAGCGGGATACCCTGCTTATGTCAGTTTGTTGATCGAAGTTTCCAGATCATAAAAGATCCCTATCGCCGGTTCATTCAGATACCGCACTGAAATCGTGTAGCACTTAATTTTACAAGGCCCGTAGACTCGGGGGTTGACTAATTTCACCCCATAAACATACTGAACCCGATATGGTTTCCGGAACGTTGCGTGTCAAAAGTGCGTTCCGGTTCGGACTGCAGGATGCCTTGAATCAGGTTAAGTGCGAAGTGCCGCAAAAATGGAAGCCAAGTATGTTTTGTTTAGCATCGCACTGCTGGTGGGCGTACCCATCGGCATCATGGTGTGTTTGATCCGGCCCGCGATCACAAAACTGGTTCTCATCGTGCTGGTATGGGCCACCTGTGAACCGAACATGGTAGGCATTAACTTCGCCTCCCGGGAATTTTACCGTGCCAACACACGCGGGTTTGAGCTGACGCTCGCCGACCTGTGCACGCTCGTACTGATGGGTTTCATGCTGGTTAAACGTCAGGACTATCCCATCCGCTGGTTCCCCCCCTTGACTCTTCCAACCCTTGGATATCTTCTTGTCGGGCTGATTTCATGGACTATGACCGGCCCATCGCTCGCAGTGCCGCCCGAGGCCGTCCATGTGCCCTATACTGTTTTTGAAGTCGGCCTGTATCCGCTCTTTGAATTGCTCAAAATCGTTCGCGGCTTTTTGCTCTATTGGGCGATTGTCAATTATGTGCGCGATGAACAAGCGGCCCGCGAACTGCTCATCGCCATCGCTGTGGCCGCGCTCTACATGGGCTATCTGGCCATCACCTCCCGCTATCTGCACGGCGTCAATCGCGTACAGGCTACGCTGGGGCACCCCAACAGCCTCGCCACCTACATGGCGATGCTGGGCTCGTTCTCGTTTGCCTTTGTGCTGCAGTCATCAACCCTCTTTCCCAGCCTGATGTTCGGCATTCTCACGCTGCTCTGCATGGTTTCTGTAATCCTGACCATCTCCCGCGGCGGACTGGGCGCTCTGTTTCTGGGCCTCTGGCTGAACACGGTCGTCTTGTTGCCCAGACACCTGAGCCTCAAGAATATGGCGATTTTACTGATGTCGGTTCTGATGGTCGGTATTATGCTGTTTGTCGCGATGGACACGCTGATGGCCCGTTTTTCCGGCGAGCAGGATGCGGGCGCCGACCTTGCCTATCGCGGGAAGTATAATGCAGAGGCTAAAATGATGGCCCATGATCACGTCTGGGGCGTCGGGCTGGGGAACTTCTCGGCATGGTCCTGGGAGCGCTATGCCGAACAGGTGGACCCCGATCTGTCGCCCGGCACACCGGCGCACAACAACTGGTACCTGACCCTTGGCGAGATGGGAGTTCCGGGTGTGATCGCGCTGGCGATCTTCTGGATCCGCTACTTCCTTCTCGCGGCTCCCTTTTACCTCCGTGTCAAGAAGGACACTCTCTCCACTATGGCCATGGCCGGTTGTACTGCGGTTATCGTGGATCAGCTTCAAAGTCTGCTACAATTGGGCTATCGGCAGACACCGATGTACTTTATGATGATGATCTTTGTGGGAGTTACTGTGGCTGCATGGTATGCGCGGCGGGAACAATCGACTGCCAAGCCATTGACAGAAACTGCATCTCCGCAGGAGAGTATATAGCTTTATGACAACACCAGGCACGTCCAGACCCGACGCGATGGCGGGTGCTGCGTTCATGGCGCTTCTCGAAAGGCGCCGCAGTACGCGCATGTTCAAGGAAAAACCGGTACCGAACGAACTGGTGAGCGAGCTGGTCAGAGCCGCCACGCTTCTGCCGACATCCTGCAACCGGCAGTTATGGCACTTCGTTGCGGTCACGGAGCCTGACCTCAAAGTGAAAGTTTCCCGGTGCAGCGACGCGCAACAGTCCTATCTCTATGACGCGCCCGTGCTGATCGCGGTTTTCTACGACACGTCGCTCGAAACCCGTAATCCCTGCCACACGGCCGAAGTGACCGCAGGCATGACCCTCAGTGCGCTGCTGCTCGCAGCGGAAGCTCACGGGCTCGGCGCTATTTATCTCGGCGGCATCCGGCATCCGGCCGGAATCGGAAAAGCTCTGGGCGTTCCTTCCTATTACAGAAGCTTCGGTCTGGTCTGCGTCGGCTGGAAAGATGATGATCCTCCGGCACCCAACCGCCGGCCGGTTGAGGACGTTCTGGATTTCAACACCTTTGAGCTTCCTCACGAACGCTATCACGCCGATATCCGTCCGCATCTATGGACGCTGGAACAGATCGCGGACTTCCGCGACAAACTGCTCTGGTATAAAGGCGTGCACGTCGATGGCAAAACACTGCATGTGGATGCCGACGTCCGCTTCTCACCGCTCTTTCAGTTCATGAGCGGACGGCTCGGCCTGATGCTTGAACACCACACTGCGCCGCGCGTTCTGGATGTTCTGTCCTTCAATGGCGACGTGGTGCTGCAGCTGATCAATGCGTACAGCGGACGCATGGCGGAACTTTACGCGTATGATCTGACTCCCGGCATTGCACGGTACATGACCGAGCGGTTCCAGCGGATCGCCCCGCCGGGCACGTTCGCGAGTCTGATCAATGCGGACGCCGACCGGATCAAAATCCCCCTGCCCGATGGTCATATCCATGTCATGTCCTGTTATGAACGGCTCGAACATTTTGAAGATCCCCGTCCGTTGCTGCGCGAAATGCGGCGCGTGCTGGCGCCGGACGGCCGCCTGCTGCTGCTCGTTTCCAACCGTCTCTATCCGCACCTTTACCGTTACAAACGAATGCGCCAGAAAAACTATTCTTTGGGCCGCAACTGGAACCGGGGCCCCGAACGCAAATATGAACCGGCTCACTTGGAACGGCTGCTTAATGAAACCGGATTCCGGATCACCGCGACGTTCGGCCTTCAGCCGATTCATTTAAAAATCGTCGCGCTGGGAGTGTCTCTATGCCGTCGCATCGGCTGGCACCACGGTGCCGACCGGTTGTCGGACTGGGCCGCGCAGCGTTTTGTAACCGAGGGAATTTTCAGATATTTCAGCAGCACATTAGTCTATGAACTCGAATAACAGCATAAAAAGCGGCGCGGTCGAAACCGCCTTAGGACAGCTGGAGGGCTGGCTTGCAACGATGCACGGCACGGGCGGATATTACGGCCCCGTTGTGGGACTGCGCGGCGTGTCCATGGCCTGGTGCGGTGCCGGCCACGACTGGCGCTGGGAGGGTCTGCTGGACGGGTGGATTATCCTGCACCGGCGCACGGGAGATCCGGCTTATCTCGAACGCATGGACGCCGCGCTGCAAGCTCTGAAGCAGGCCCAGCTCGCCAACGGCGCATTCTGCAATTCCTATTTTGAAAACAATCCTTTCGAGGGTGGCATGCCCTATGAGCCCGCCGTGATGGCCGCCGTTTTACGGACTCTCCTATACATGAAAGAAACCGCGCACCCGTGGCCGGTCGGCACAGAAGAGATGATCGAGCGCTTTGTTGAGCAGCGTCTGATCAAGGAACTCTGGAATAAGGTGTTGAGAACTTTCAACAATTGGATGCAAAGCGATTTTGAACGCTACTCTCCGCCCGCCGTCGCGGCGATTGTAGAAACGTTGTGCGGCTATGCAACGCTAACAGGTTCGACTGCCCGGCTGGCACCCTATATCGAAGGCGCGGCAAATTCGCTACTGACATCTCAACTCTGGGCCGGTTCTTTGTCGGGCGCATTACCCCTTTCAAATTATGAAGGTTCGTCTGCTTCGCCCTGTCTGGCAGCACGCGGCCTACCCGCTTTGGCGCTCCTGCACCGGTATACGGGCGAGGCCCGGTTCGCGGCAGCCGGAGACGCCTTGGCGGATTTCGTGAACCGCTGTCTGCTTCCAGATGGTGGAATAACCTGCATGATCTTTGCTAACCGACCCGCCCGTATTGCGCCGCGATTCGTGGGAGCGACGGCTGACACGCTCAGATCTCTGGAGCGCGCGGGCCGACAGGACGCGACAGTGACGCGCACCCAACTGACGTGGCTACTCGACCGCCAAACCGCTTCCGGCGCGTTTGATACTGCTGTGGGATTCGGTGCCGGAACAGGCCGAAATACGCATCCGGATTGGAGGGATGTCATCCCTGTGTGCGGCTGGGCGGATAAGATTTATGCGCTCCTCGCAGGTCAGGCCGAGAATCCGGCGCCTGCGTCAAACAGCGAATCTGTCTGCCGAAACGTCCGGGTGCGGGGAGAAGAGGCCGCTTTCATGGAAGACGCCGATTCCATGATATTGCGCAGTAAAAAAACGGAATGGTTTGTCTGGCGCAAGCGGACGGTTTGTCCCTCTGCGTGCCGATTATAAAACTGGTTTTGACTACAAAAAAATATGGAGGCGGCTGAGTCCGTGAAGCGATGAAAAAAATACTGTTGGTACACGAAACGTTCGGAAGGCTGGCAGGAGCGGAACAGAACATTCTGGTCACCGTCCCCTCTCTGAGAAACGATTTCGAAGTGGCCTGCCTGTACGGACAGCGTAGCGGCAAAGACGAAGCGGCCTTTGAGGCTCTGTTCCCTGCGTCCTTTCAGGTCGACTTCAACGGAGAACCTGAAACGGTCCGGCAGGCGACAGAACACGTTTTGGCTCAGGTGAATCCTGATGCGATCTACGTTCACAAGTGCGTGTCGGTTCCCGTGCTGGAAGCACTCGTGCAATCCGGCCGCCCGCTGGTCCGCATGGAGCACGACCACGACATCTACTGCATGCGCAGCTACAAATATTTTCCATGGAGCCGGCGCATCTGCTGTAAGAAAGCGGGCCCGTGCTGTCTCTTCCCTTGTCTTTCTTTTATAAAGCGCGACCGGTCGAACAAACCTTTCGGCGTGCGCTGGGTCAACTACCGCCGGCAGATGCGCTGTCTGGAACTGAGCCGGAAGTTTACCGCGCAGTTCGTGGTGACACACTATATGCGCGACGAACTGATCCGGCAGGGCTTCCCGCCGGAGCGGATTTTTATTTTCCCGCCGATCCCGGCGCCGACATCAAAACTTTTCGAAAGCACGTTTTCCTCCCGCAACCTGATTGTGTTCGCAGGTCAAATCATCCGCGGCAAAGGGCTGGATGTTCTGTTGCGCGCTCTGGCGCAATGTAAGGCTCCGTTTGAACTCGCGGTGCTGGGCTCCGGCTCGCATCAGGCCTATTGCGAAAAACTGACGCAAGACTTGAATCTGCAGGATCGCGTCCGCTTCCATGGCTTTGTGCCGTTCGACAAGATGGCGGAAATTTACCGTGAAGCCACACTGGTGGCGGTTCCTTCCGTCTGGCCGGAACCGATCGCGACCATCGGTCTGGAAGTCCTGCGCTACGGACTTCCAGTAGTCGGGTTTGATGCGGGCGGAATCCGGGACTGGCTGAAGGACGGAGAGACCGGATTCCTGATTCCCTGGATGGATGTGCCGGTCATGGCGGCACGAATCGACGAACTCCTCACCGATAAAGAAAAGGCGAAACGGCTCGGCGCGCAAGGGCGCGAGTTTGTGAACCGGGCGTACGCGTTCGACCCCTATATGGAAAGGATGAAACGGGTGTTTCATACACTGATAGAAAAACAGAAACCTGCGGAAAGCGATAAGGGCCTCCAGCTCACGGAATCTTAATGTTAGACTACCTCGACTTCTGGAAGCTGACCAGACCCCCGTTTGACGCAGGGGCTGATCCGGCGTTTTTTTTTGAAAGCCGTGCGCACGGTGAAGCCCTCGCGCGCCTCGAATATTTCGCGACCGATCAGACCATGGGGCTGGCTGCGGTTACGGGTGAGATCGGAGCCGGAAAGACCATGACCCTTCAGGTGTTCATGGATCGTCTGCGGCCCGATGTGTTCAGGCCGATCATGATTTTTACCGCACCCGAATCACCAGCCGGGTTGCTGGCGGAGATCAACCGGCAGATGGGCGGAGCCGGCGTGCCGTCTGATCGCGACGGATTGACGCTGGAATTCCAGCGACTCCTGCGCGAGAAGCTCGTCGCGGTCGGGCGCAAACTCCTGATCGTACTGGACGAAGCCCAGCTCATGGATGAAGCCTGTCTGGACGCCGTCAAGTGCCTGACCAACCCGATTGCATCCGGGATTTCACCCGTCAGCGTAATTCTCTCCGGACAGCCGGAACTCAAGGCAAGACTGCGTGCGCTGCCTCAGGTTTATCAGCGCTGTGGACTGATTTACAACCTCGGCTATCTCGACCGGGACGAAGTGCCAGCCTACGTGCGCCATCGTCTCGCCGTGTCACAGGCCGCCTCAGTAGAAGTTTTTGACACCGCCGGGTTTGATCTCCTTCACGATTTTTCAAAAGGATGCCCCCGCCAGATCAACCGGATTTGCAAACTGGCAGTAGATCGAGCATGCCTGTTGCGGCAAACAACGGTCGATGGTACGATGTTGCGAATGATTATCAGCGACTTTGAAAAACATTTCGCATGACAGGACGACGATGAACGAACCCGGAGATCCGAAAAAAGAAGAGTTCAGCGTGCGCGACCAGTTCGCGGGAGCCGGTAACGCCGTGCGGCAGACCGTCCCGCCCGCGGCTCCAGCCAGACGCCCGACTGTCCAAAACAATTCGCCCACGGGAGCCGCGCCGCCTCCGTTGCGCCGCGCTATAACCCCCGAGAACATGATTCAGCATATTGATTGGGCTCAAGTGCTGCGCGGCCTGCTGCGCCGGACCCGGCTGATTGCAATTATTACGGTCGCAGCGACCATACTGGGCGGAATCGGGGCTGCCAAATACGGTCGCGTCCGGTACGAAGCCCGGGCATCTCTTATGTATCGAACAGATAGTCGTAAATCGGAACGCTCGACTCCGGCGGCGGCTTCATCCGGAGCGGCGGCGGCACCCATGTCCATCCAGCATCTCGCCCATAACACGGCCGTGAGCCTATTGCGCCGCACCGCCAATCTGGAGGCTGTGCGAACCAATCTAAACCTCTCCATGAGCACCGATGAGCTTGGCTGGCGCGTAGGAACGCAGTCTGAAAAACTATCGGAGATCATTCTGCTGCGTGTTGAATATTTACCGACGGCCGAAATGGCCGTCCGCATAGCCAATGAGATGGCACGCGTCGGGGTGGAAGACAACCGCGCATTCTACCGGGCACAGGCACTCCAATTTGCGAGGCAATTTGAGCGTCAGGCCCGCATGGCTGAGGAGGATGTGAAGACAACTCGCGCACAATTGACCGCCTTTCAGACCACTCACCAGCTGCTGGAAGTCGGAGCCGACACGAAAGCATTTCTGGACAGCGTGGGTGCTATTACGGAACGGCTCCATGCGGCAAGAATCGCCGATGATTCTCAACTGATCCGGATCGATAATTATAAGAAGCTGATCGCCCAGCTACCGAACGAGGTGCTGAGCCAATCCCTTGAGGACAACCCGATCAAACGCCGGATCGCCAATGCGGAGGTAGCGCTGATGGAGGCCCGGACTCGATATGGAGCGGACAACCCTCGCGTCCTGCTGATGGAGGACAGTCTTCGGGAAATGCGCAAGACCATGACCAGCGAATCCTACAACGAAAACCGGGAGCGTGTGTATGTTGAGAATCCGGTCAAACGCGAATTTGAGACAGAAGTAATGAAGCTCGAAGCGGAAAAGCAGGTGCTCGAGAAATCGGTTCAGAAAATTGAGGAGCGCCTGGCGGAGGTGAACCGCCGGTATGCCGATCTGCCGAAACAGCAGCTGGATCTGGCGGGGTTACTGCAACGGCACGCCTCAGCCGAAGCTCTGTTCTCTAGTTTTCAGAACGGTGCCAGCGAAGCCCGGCTGGCCGCCGATTTTGATGTGACCGATTTTGATATCCTGGAACCGGCCCGGAAGGCGACGGCTTCGCGGTCAAAGGCCGCCGCGTTACTGCCTGTACTGAGTTTCCTGATGGCTCTCTTCGGCAGCACCGGGGTGTGCCTTCTGAGGGAACTGCTTGGTTCGAAACTGGAAACCTCTCGGCAGGTGGAGCAGGCCTATAACGTGCCGTGTCTGGTCGCCGTGCCGGTCACACCGGACGAGGCCGTCGCAGACGCGTTCCTGCCAGTATGCCGCTTGCTGTATCAACGACTCACCTCGTTGCCTCCGCAGGAAGGAGCTTTGACCCTGTCCGTTCTCAGCGCATGCGACGGCGAAGGGAAAAGCACACTGGCATTTCTGATGGCACGTTACTGGTCCGGGCTGGGCGTGCCGACCGCTTACCTCGATTTTGACGCCGCACCCAACCCGCTGTTGCAACCGCCGGTAAAACTCTCGGGAATTGATGATTATCTCTCCGGGAAGGCGGATTGGGATTCCATATCCTTCACGCAGGAGAACATCACCTGCTTCAAACGGCTGGCTAACAACGGCGATCTGCCGGAACAGTTACATGGCACAGCCATGCGCCGCCTGATGGATACGCTGTGCGCGAAATACGGATGCGTCATCATCGACACGCCGGCCTGCCGGGGCGATGAAAGCGCGCCGCTGCTGGCCCGCATGACCGATTGCACCGTCTGGATAATCGGCGCTTCAAAAACCACCCGCTCGATCGTCAATCACGCCTTCGACAGTCTGGATCGGGTCGGCGTTCGCCCTCTGGGTATTGTCCTAAACCTCACGGAAGCGCCAACGGTTCAGAACAACAAAAAAGGAAAGTCGGCATGAATCGCCGTGGCGACAGGATAACCCGAAGCATCCTGATGCAGGCTTGCATCGGAATCCTTCTGGCCTCCAACGCCTGCCGGACGGTACCGAGCCCGGAGTCTCAATTTGAAGCAACGCCTCCCCCTCCGGTGGAAATTCCAGCGGCAGCTCCTGTAGCAGAACGTACGATGCCAGCCGCAAAACTGCCCGCAACCTACTTCATACCGTACGATCCATCCACCTTCCACCTAGCCATCGGCGATGTGGTGGAAGTGTCAGTCTTCGGCTGCCCGGACATGGTGACCGTCACCCCGATCGCGCCTGACGGCAAACTCTATTACCACTTAATGGAAGGGATTCCCGCGGCGGGGCGTGCACCTGCAGATGTCGAACGCGACATTGAGCGTATGTTGCAGCGTTTTTTTAATCAGCCGAGCGTATCCATTCTGCCGCGCCAGTTTGCCGAAAACCGCTTCGTGGTGCTTGGCAAGGTGGTGTACCCCGCCATTTATCCGCTGGACAGCGCACTGACCCTCCGTCAGGCACTGGCCCGGGCTGGCGGTTTGGCGCAGGGCATTTATCGCGGCACCACGATCCAGTTGGCCTCGCTCAAGGACAGCTATCTGCTCCGCAACGGCGAACGGGTTCCCGTCGACCTTGAGGCCCTGCTGATCCACAATGACGCCTCGCAGGATATTTACATACGGCCCGGCGATGTGTTCTATATTGCCTCCGGTCTCGGCCAGGAGGTTTATCTGATGGGTGCGGTGGGCGAGCAGAAGGCCGTTGCGTATACCGATGGGTTGACGCTGGTGCAGCTCATATCCGGAGCATCCGAACGTGGCGGCGGCTACGACAAGTCGGCCCGGCTCAACCAGTTGCTGATCCTGCGGGGCGAGCTTAATGCCCCGCAACTGATCGAAGTCAATTTCTCACGCATCCTCAAGGGCCGCGATCCGGATGTACTCCTGATGGCTGGCGATATTGTCTATGTGCCTGAAAAGCCCTACCGGTTTGCACGCGAACTGTCCCGCAAGGTTGTGCTGGCCTTCGTCCGCTCGTTTGCATCGGAAGCGGGCTCCGCGCTCGTGAACGAAACCCTTTTTCCCCCCAGCGGAGGTTCCAGTAATTAATTCTTTCTATCCAATCTGTATTGCGCCAGTGCTGCGCCGCATGCTTGCGATTTGCATCGCCGGCCTGACGGTTGCCGGTTGCGCTATGCCCGGCGGCGGCCCAAGCAGGGCGAATCCGGAAGAGCCCGCGGTAACGAACTATACACGGCTCGACCTCACATCGGCGCAGACGAACACGCCCCCCTTTGAAACGGTTGAGAAAACCTACCGGCTGGGGATGGGCGATGTGCTGACCCTCTCGATCTACGGAGAAGACGGCAGCCTCCGGGAAGCGCCTGTCGACCCGACCGGGAATATTACGTATATCCTCACGGGCACGGTCCCGGCGGCCGGACGCACGATTGACGAGTTGCGCGCTGATTTGCAGACACGCGTCTCCACCAAACTCAACCGCGCGATTGTTAACGTGGTCCCCGCCCGTTTTGGCAGCCAGACCTTCACCATTCTAGGGGAACTCAATTATCCCGGCACCTATCTGATTGAAGGGCAGACGACCCTGCTGGATGCCGTCGCCAAAGCGCGCGGGATACGGACGGGCTATTTCCGGAACTCAACCGCCGAAATGGCCGATTACCGGCACGCTACCCTGATGCGGGGCGGACAGGTGCTTCCCCTTGATTTTGAAACCCTCCTGCAAAAGGGTGATGCCACCCAGAATGCCGAACTCCGGAACGGGGACATCATAACGATCCCGACATCGCTGGTGAAGAGCATCTATGTGCTGGGCGAGGTCAATTTCCCGAGGACTGTTGGCTTTGTCTCGTCGGTATCCCTCATTCAGGCCTTGACTGAATCACGGGGAATCAAAAACACCTCGGATGGCCGGATCGTGATTGTGCGCGGCTCGCTCTCCCGTCCCGAAGTGCGTGTCGCCCATTACGACCGGATGCTCGCCGGCAAAGAGCCCAACCTCCCGCTTGCGCCGGGCGACATTGTCTATATCCCCCTGCGGCGATTCGCGTTCCTTCGCGAAGTTGTCGAAGCAGCCATTACCGCCTATGCCACCACGGTCTCCTCCGAATCCGCCGTGCAGGTCTACAACAGAACCCTGGGCAATCCAGCCCACCAATCGACCCAGCCGATCATTGTTCCTTAGGAAACCCGAATGACCACAGATTCCGCCAACTGCTCTTCCGCCCAGACGCCCGAGCATAAGGATGCTGTGTATTTTTCCAAAGAGTCCATCAGCGGCGTGCCGTGGCTGGTCGCCAACAAGGTGCTGTTGCTTTTTGTTTATATGGGTCTTTCCATCCTGACGGTACGCCTGCTCGGCCCTCAGGAGTACGGCCGACTGGTGCTCGTCCGCAGTATCACGGAATTCCTCGTAGTGTTCTGCGCCTTGGGGCTTGATGTTGCACTGCTTCGATTTATCCCCGAGCTGACCGCGCATCGCAACCGGGCCGGATTAAGCCGGTTGCTGGTGCGCGCCCTCGCCCTCCAGCAAATAGCGGCTCTGATCGCGCTCGCTTCGCTGCTTCTACTCAGGCCTTTACTGGAAAAATGTTTCGGGATGAATTTCCAAGGACTTCTCATCCCCGCCGGACTACTGCTGGCCGCCACGATGTTCAAAGACTCTCTCAACAATATATTCACCGCTCTATTTCGGACGCGCACCGTCGCCCTGCTCTCTCTGGTTAACGGAGTGCTCTGGCTGGCGTTTCTGGTTGCCGCGCTCCGCTGGCGGCCGGAAACTGCGTTAGCGCTGAGCGCCCAGACCGCTTCGCTGCTGATCGTGTATGGCGTGAGCCTGATTCTGCTGACACGGCTCGTCCGCGCGCTGCCGTGGCGTTCCCCGCCGCAGGGCATCGGAAGACATCGCACCTTGAAGCTGTCGCTGCCGGTCATGCTCAACACTCTTCTGCGCATGCTCATGCTCAAATACACCGAAGTCTTCTTCCTCGGCGTCTATTTCACCCCGACGATCGTCGGCTACTACGATCTGGGATACGCGACCCCCATGCTGATTCTCACCCTTATCCCCGCCGCGCTCCAGACTCTGTTTATGTCCGCCTTTGCCGAGGCCTACACACGTGATCCGGATTGTCTAGGCCGGATGATCAACTCGGTTTACAAGATCACTATCCTGATCGTCACGCCGCTGGCCGCGTTCGGCGTCTTTTTTGCACCGCGCGGCATTGTGCTACTCTATGGTCAGGAGATGGCTCCCGCCGGTCCCATCGCCGCGGCCTTCTGCGTGCTGCATGTGCTGCCGCTAATCTCGACGCCGCTTTCCATCGCCATTACGGTCAAGGAAAAGGTGCTGCAAATGCTGCCCTACATGCTGCTGCAGGTCGGTGTCAACCTGCTGCTCGACTGGGCTCTCATTCCAAGATTCGGAATGTCCGGCGCCGTGGCGGCGGTCGGCGCAACCTTTGTGCTGACCATTCCCTGGCGACTTAGAGCTGTGCGCGGTATCCTTGGCGGCATTCATTTCCCCACCAAATTTTTTATCCGCCAGCTTCTCGTCACTGGTGCGATTGCCGCCGCGCTGAGTCCACTAGCCTCTCACCTGAACATCTTCGCACTGGTGCTTCTAGGTGGAGCTTATCTTGCGCTCTATCCTCTGCTGATCCGTTTCCTGAAACTGGTACGTCCGGCAGATGTGGCCGACCTTCGTGCACTCGGAATGGCACGTGTTAACCGCGTGCTGAATTTATTGATCGGCCCGTCGCACGGGGCCGAAACCAGGAGTAGCTCATGAACATTCTGCTGGGAGGTGTCCCGTTCGGCCGCAACAATGTCGGTGACGAAGCCATTTTAGAATGCGTCACGCGGATTGTGCGCGAAGCCCGTCCCGATGCGCAGATCACCGTCAGCACAGACGACGGCGCGGCGACCGCCGCGAAACTTGGCGTGC
>JBAWXO010000012.1:0-13829 GCA_037144035.1 Kiritimatiellales bacterium | reverse complement strand
TTTATCATGGGTTTGCAACAGAAGTTTGCTCTGCCCTCGTGCAAGGAGTATTCCGCCGGTTACGCCGCGCTGATGAAGAAGCTGGTTTTTCTCGATGCCTGCTCGGTGCCGGCCAAAGAGTGTCTTGCTTTGCTGACCTCCGAGAAGCGTCTGCTTGAACTGCTGAAGGTCGATTCGCTCGATCCCGTTCCGGAGTGGTTCGAAAATCTTTGCTCGATGAAGCACGGCCCGAACCGTCTGCTGCTGAGCGGCTACGATCTGGAGCGCAAGTCCGGCGTACAGCCCGGTCTTGATTTCGCCGAGCGCGAGAAGGAGTTGTTCGGTCATCGGGGAATGGGCGCCGACGCGCTCCGCGCGCTGGAACTCTGCCGCAAAGCGTCGGATGCGATCCGCGCCCGCCTTGCTCAGGAGCTTCCGCTACTTTCCGTCGCGCTGAAGTGGGGCCGGAACAGCCTGAGGTCGGCGGTCTGAGGTCAAAAGTTTTAAGTCCGAGGCCAGCTGGCGTCCGGCTATTCCGGCCTCAGAGTTGGATCAACGCGCACAATGATGTCGCTTGATCGTTTGTGGGGTTGTTTGTCCGATACAAAAACGCCACGCGCAAGATGTACCGAGCTGTATTGAAAACAAAGGTTTTAGACTGTGCCACGCATTCTGATTGTAGCTGACGCGCCGCCCATGTTGATGCCTCTCTCCCCGTTTCTGCCCAAACAGGGGGATGGGGTCGCCACGGCCTACTTGTGGTTAGCGCCTCTTTTTTCCGTGTAATCTGTGCGGTCTGCGGGTAACTTGTTCCCCTTTCAGGAGAAATCATGTTTAACCATATGCTTAAGAAATTTTTCGGGTCGAAGAACGAGCGCGATATCAAGAAGATGCTGCCGCTGGTTGAACAGATCAACGTGTTGGAGAAGGCGTTGCAAAAGCTCTCCGACGATCAGCTCAAGGCCAAGACCACTGAGCTCAAGGAACGCCTCGCGCAGGGCGCGACGCTGGACGACCTTCTTCCCGAAGCGTTTGCGACCGTGAAGAACGCCTGCCGCCGTCTGTGCGGATCCACCGTTCACGTCTGCGGCCGTGATATGGAATGGGACATGGTGCCGTTTGATGTGCAGCTGGTTGGCGGAATTTCGCTCCATCAGGGCCGCATCGCGGAAATGGCGACCGGCGAAGGGAAAACGCTGGTGGCAACGATGCCGGTTTATCTGAACGCGCTGGCGGGCCGCGGCGTTCATGTGGTGACGACCAACGACTTTCTGGCCGAGCGCGACTCAACGTGGATGGGTTATGTCTATCAATACCTCGGCCTGACCGTCGGCTGTCTGAAAGGTCAGATGCCGCCGCCTGAGCGCCGCGAGCAATACGACTGCGATATCACCTACGGCACGAATAGCGAGTTCGGCTTCGACTATCTGCGCGACAATATGGCGATGCGCCCCGAGGATATGGTGCAGCAGCGCGGTCACGCCTATGCCATCATCGACGAAATCGACTCCATCCTGATCGACGAAGCCCGCACGCCGCTGATTATTTCCGGCCCCGCCCCTTACTCGGCGGACGAACAATACCGCGCGCTGAACGGCACCGTGCAGCGGCTGGTGCGCCGTCAGCAGGATCTCTGTTCGAAGATGATCAGCGAGGCGCAGGAGCTGCTCGAAAAGGGGGAGACGGACGAGGCTCAGCGCAAGCTTTATCAGGTGAATCAGGGCATGCCGAAGAATAAGCAGCTGGCCAAGATGATCGAGGAGCCGGGGACCCGCCGCCTGCTCGAGCAGGTGAACAATATGATGATCACCGATTCCTACAAGGCGGAGGCGCGCACCCTTCGTGAGGAGATGTTTTTCGCGGTGGACGAAAAAGGCCACGACGCCAGTCTGTCGGATAAAGGGTGCGAAACGCTGAGCCCCGAAGATCCGGAATCGTTCCTGATGCCCGATCTGGCGACCGCGCTGTCCGAGCTTGAAGGCCGCATCGGCCTCGCCCCGCAGGAAAAACTGGTGATTCGCCAGAAGCTGCAGGACGATTTCGCGACCCGCAGTGAGCGCATCCACGCGGTGAACCAGCTGATCCGCGCTTACTGCATCTATGAAAAAGATGTCGAGTATGTGGTGCAGGATAATCAGGTGATTATCGTCGATACGTTCACCGGCCGCCTGATGTCGGGTCGCCGCTGGAGCGACGGATTGCATCAGGCCGTCGAGGCCAAGGAAGGCGCGAAGATCGAACGCGAGACGCAGACGCTGGCGACGATCACGATTCAGAATTATTTCCGCATGTACGACAAACTCTCCGGTATGACCGGCACCGCCGAAACCGAGGCGAGCGAGTTCCACGAAATTTATAAGCTCGATGTGGTGGTGATTCCGACCAACCGGCCGATCCGCCGCGTGGACATTAACGACCAGATTTATAAGACCAAGCGCGAGAAGTACAACGCGGTGATCGAGCAGATCAAGGACTGCCACAACAAGAAACAGCCGGTGCTGGTCGGCACAGCGACGGTGGAAACCTCCGAGGTGATCAGTCGCATGCTCGACCGCCAGGGCATTCCGCATAATGTGCTCAACGCCAAGAACCACGCGCGGGAAGCGGAGATTGTCTCGCTGGCCGGTCAGCCGGGCGCGATCACCATCGCCACCAACATGGCGGGCCGCGGCACCGACATCAAGCTCGGTAAGGGTGTGGTCTGGCTCGACCGTTCGCAGATTGAAGATAAAGCTCTTTCGCTCAGCACCGCACCGGCGGGCGAAAGCGAGCCGCTGAAAAAACTGTTGATGGAAAAACCGTGCGGTCTTTACGTCATCGGCTCCGAGCGCCACGAGTCGCGCCGCATCGACCGCCAGCTACGCGGACGATGCGCCCGTCAGGGCGACCCCGGTCTTTCGCGTTTTTATGTTTCGCTCGAAGACGATCTGATGCGTCTGTTCGGTTCCGACCGCATCGCGAGCATCATGGAAAAGCTCGGTATCGAAGAAGGCGAAGTGCTTGAGCATCCGTGGCTGAACAAGTCGATTGAGAAAGCGCAGGAGCGCGTCGAGCAGATGAATTTCGGCATCCGCAAGAACACCTTGAAGTACGACGACGTGATGAACCAGCAGCGCGAAGTGATCTACGGTTTCCGCCAGACGGTTCTGCGCAGCGAAGATCCGCGCGAACAGCTTTATGAGATCATCACCGACATCATTGAGGAAAACGGCTCGGCGCCCGCCGAGGAATTCCTGGCCTGGGCCAACATGACTTTCCCCGTCGGCCTGCGGGCGGAGGATGTTCCGGAAGCATCGGAAGCGCGGGCTGAGTTGCTTTTCGGGCGCGTCAAGGAAGCCTATGAGCTGAAGGTGGCGCACGAGGATCCGGCGCGGGTCAAAGGTCTTGAGCAGATGATTATTCTGCAGTCGGTGGACGAACACTGGCAGGAATATCTGCGTAACATGGACAGTCTGCGCGAGGGCATCGGTCTGCGCGCCTACGGGCAGCGCGATCCGCTGGTTGAGTACAAGCGCGAAGCGTTCAATCTCTTCGGCGACCTGATGGCCGTCATAAAAAATGAAATTTCGCAGAACATTTTCCGCACCGGCTCTTCGATGGAGGCGTTGCAGGGCTTTTGGCAGTCGCTCAATAAAAAGATGGTGAACAACCGCGCGCAACAGGATCAGGCTTCGGCTATGGCTCTCGCAAGACAGTCCGCCTCGCAGCCCGGCCACGGCGCGCCGCCCGGAGCCGCCCCAGAGCCGCAGCAGCCGATCCGCCGAACCGGCCCCGACGTTGGCCGTAACGATCCCTGCCCGTGCGGCAGCGGCAAAAAATACAAGAAGTGTTGCGGACAGTAGCCGCCGGAGGACGCTTCTACGGCTGGTTCACGCCGGACGCCGACTGAAGTCCTTCAGCGACTTCCGGAAGGATGCCTTTGAGGACGTAAATCGGATGGATCAGTTCCCGCAGGTTTTTCAATTTTGAGGCAAAGCTCAATGAGCCGGCAATACAACAGCATCCTGCGGCGATGACCGTCAGCGGCGCGCTGATGAGGTGAACCAGCGCGCCAGCCAGCAGACAGCCGAGCGGAACGGTGCCCATAAACGCCATGGAATAAAAACTCATTACGCGGCCCCGCTTATCGTCATCCACGATGATCTGGAGAAGCGTGTTGGTCGCCGCCATTTGCAATACCATGCCGGCTCCGACCACCGGCATCACCGCCAGCGTCAGCCAAAGCGAGGAGGAAAGCCCCAGCCCGAACAGGCCGAGGCCGAAAACCGCCGGCGACCACGCGATCAGCGTGTCGAGCCCGCGGACGCTGCGGCGCATGGCTAGAAACATGGCGCCCGACATCGCGCCTAGGCCCACCGCCGAGGCCAGCAATCCCTGTGTGCGCGCTCCGCCATGCAGAATCTGATCCGCGAAAATCGGCAGCAACTGGCTAAATGACGCGCCGGTCAGGCTGACCAGCGCCACCAGCAGCAGCAGGGCGCGGATCGGCGGGAACCCAAACGCATACACGACCCCTTCTTTCAGGTGCTGGAAAACCGCCTTGTCCGACGAGGCGCGCTGGTGCGGCGGCACTTTCATCATCAGAAGCGTCACGACACCCGGAATGAAGCTGAGCGCGTTAAGTAAAAAACAGACGCCTTCGCCTGCAGCGGCGATGGTCACACCCGCGATCATCGGGCCCAGCATACGTGCGCCGTTCACCATGGATGAGTTCAGTGCGATCGCGCCAGCCAGATCTTCCCGGCGATCCACCATCTGAAAGAGGAAGGCCTGCCGCGCCGGCAGAGCCAGTGCGTCGATAAACCCGAGCAGAAGCGACAGCGCGATAATCTGCCAGACCGCGATGTGCCCCGAAAACATCAGCAGAGCCAGAGCCAGCGCCTGAATCATGGAAAGAACCTGCGTGAGAATCACCAGTTGGTGGCGGCTCCAGCGATCCACCAGAACACCGGCCAGCGGCGCCATGAAAAACGCAGGGATCCGGCTCGCGAAGCCGGCCAGTCCGAGCAAAACCGCGTTGTGCTCCAGTCTCCAGACCAGCCACGCCACAGCGGTCATCTGCATCCAGGAGCCGGGCAGTGAAATGCATTGGCCGATGAAATATAGACGAAAATTGCGATAGTGCAGCGCCCGGAACATCAGCTGTATCCGCGACATTTCGGCAGGATTAATGTTTTTTTCCATCTTGTTACAACGACAGCAATTCCTGAACGTCGTTCCAGTTGAGCGCTTGCATAAACGCCCCTTCTTTTTCGAGCGTGGCGTTGATGACGCCCTGTTTGCGCTGCTGCATTTGAAGAACTTTTTCTTCCACCGTGTCTTTGGTGATGAGCTTGACGCTGTAGACGGTATTCTTTTGTCCGATGCGGTGGGCGCGGTCGGTTGCCTGATCTTCCACCGCCGGATTCCACCACGGGTCGTAGTGAATCACCATATCGGCACCGGTCAGGTTGAGTCCGCTTCCGCCCGCTTTGAGGCTGATCAAAAAGACGGGGATCGAGCGATCGGTGTTGAACTCCCTCACCATCGCCTGCCGGTTTTTCGTGGCGCCATCGAGATAACAATATTTCAACTCCCGCGCTTCGAGTTCACGCCGCAGAATGGCGAGCATCGAGGTGAACTGGCTGAAAACCAGAATACGGTGGCGCGCGTCGAGCGCTTCATCGACCAGTTCAAAAAAGAGTTCCATTTTGGCGGAGGGAAATTCGCTCTTGAGATTAGGCAGTTTGAGCAGGTCGAGATGACAGCAGGTCTGGCGCAGACGCAGCAGTGTTTTGAAAATCTGCATGCGCGACCGGTTGAAGCCCTGCGCCTCGACCATGTCCGCGATTTTCCGTTTCGAGCTTTCAAGCAGCTCTTTGTACACCATGTACTGGTCTTTGCTGAGCGAGCTGTGCGCCACGCGATGAATTTTTTCGGGCAGATCTTTGGCCACTTCGCGCTTGAGGCGGCGCAACAGGAACGGGTGCAGTTTGCGGCGCAGTTTCATCTGCGCCAGCTCGCCGTCGGGCCCGCCGCGGCTGATCGGCTGTTCGTAGTGCTCACGAAACGCTTTGTGGTTGCTGAGATAGCCCGGCATCAGGAAGTCCATGATCGACCAGAGGTCGGCGACACTGTTTTCGATCGGCGTGCCGGTGAGCACCAGCTTGTGCAACGCGCGGATTTTTTTCGCGGCGACCGCGTTTTGCGTCGAGCGGTTTTTAATGTGCTGCGCCTCGTCAAGCACGGCGATGGCGAATTCGTGTTCCAGATATTTTTCGATGTCGCGGCGCAGTAGCGCGTAGGAGGTGATGATCAGATCGCTTTCGCCGACTTTTTCCCAATGCTCGTGGCGGTCCACTCCGTGCAGTTTCAAAACGCGCAGGCCGGGCGTGAATTTTTCAGCCTCCTCGGCCCAGTTATCGACCAGACTGGTCGGGCAGACGATAAGCGCCGGTTTGCCGCGCGCTTTTTCGTTGCGGCGCTCCAGTTGAAGCCAGACGAGAGCCTGCAGGGTTTTTCCCAGCCCCATTTCGTCGGCGAGAATTCCGCAGAAGCCGCTTTGTTCGAGATAGCGCAGCCAGTAGACGCCGTCCTTCTGGTAGGAGCGCAGCGTCTCTTCGAGTTTCGCGCCGAGCGGCTCGGGCTCGATTTTAGCGGCCCGGTTCTGCTGCTTTGCTTTGTTAAGCCAGTCGGGCGACGCTTCAACGTCCACGCCGTCGAGCGAATGAAGCGACGATTGAACGTAGGCGGCGTAAATGTCGTTCATGCGGAAGGTGCCCGCCGCGCCACCCGCGCCGAAGGCGCAGTCGCTGAAGACCTCACGCGCGGTTTCAATGGCGTCGATGTCGAGCAGGATGGTGCGTCCGTCCTTTTCGACAAACGCTTCACCCATATTCAGCGCACGCTGGATTTCGCCTTCGCTCAGGCTCTGTCCGGCGCTGTTTTCATAGGCGTAGCCGACATCAAAAAATCCGCCGCCGGGCGCTTCGTTGATGCGAATGACCGGCGTGGTGAATTCCGCCTCTTCCATGAACGGCGCGACGCGCCCTTCGAGTTCTACGCGCCAGCCGTAGCGGCGCAGGCGCGGAATGGCGCCGCCGAGAAAGTTCAGCACTTCGCGCGGGCCGACAATGGAGGTGAGCAGATCGCCGCGGTGTCCGCGCAGTCCGGTCGGCGCGAGTTTTTCAAGCGCCTGCTTTTCGGCCTCCGGATTGCGCACACGGTATTCCAGAATGTCCTCGGGCGAAGGAATGGCGAATCCACCAGCGGCCTCCTCGCGGCAGGCGACAAGGATGGTGTCGCCGTATTCCGCGTAGAGTTTCGCGGCGAGCGAGGCGCGGCTGCCGCTGATGACCAGCCGGAAGCGCGGTTCGGCGGGAGACAACGCGAAAAGGTCGGCCGAAACGTCGGTATCCACATGGATCAGGTTTCCAAGGGTTGGAAGTTCCTGATTGAGAAAGTGCGGCACGGCGGGGCGCAGAATGCGCGTGGGCTGATGGTAGATGCTCCGCAGCGGCGCGGGGAGCAACTCGTCCAGCTTGCGGAAGGTGTTGCGCGCAAAGACCCAGCCCGCGCGCGGGCCGATAATGAAAAGCGGCGTTCCGTTGCGCCCCGGAAGCTCGGTGTGCATGGAGAGGTTGAGTTCGCCGCTTGCTTCGTCGAGTTCGACCCGCAACCGCGTGCCGGTTGTTTCGGGCAGAACCGTAAGCGGCGCCTCCTCTCCGTCTTCGTAGAGCGGCTTGTTGACACAGAGCTGAAGCAGATTGATGAAGTCGGACTCGCCGGCAACCAATCGTCCGCGCGCCGGTCCTTCGCAGATATCTTCGAGCACAAAGAGCAGGTTTTCGTCGCGCGGGGTGAATGAAAGCGGAAGATCGGATGGAACGTCGTTGAGCGGAATATTCCGTCCGTTGTAACAAGCGAAGCAGCGCAGCGGAAATCGTCCGCCCAGCGCCTGCTCGCGCCAGTTTTGTTCGAGCACGAGCCGCAGGACGGCGGAGGTTCCCTTGGGATGCCCGGCCGGAACACGGGCGATGTATTTTGATTCGTCGAGATGGCGGATGCGCTCGGGGCGGTTTTTTTCTTTGTCCGCTTTTTCCTGCCGCTGCGGATCGCTGTACTGCTTGATGGCTTCGAGTCCCAAGGCGACCAAGTGGCTGCAGATGAGTCCGCGCTCCTGGTTGTCGCGGCACGGGCAGTGGTTGTCGACCAGGCCGTCGGGAAGAACTTCGAATTTCGTGCGCATTCCGCGAATACCGACGGCCAGCTCGCCGGAGACCATCGGGTGATCGTATTCAACTTTTTCGACCAGGCCGCGCTCGAACAGCAGTTTTCCGTCGCGGAAGGATTTCCAGCCGGCCCAATCCTGTAGAATTTTATGTGTAAACGGTAATGCCATAAAACTTCTCTGGAGTACTGGAATGGAGGATTAATGGTTTATTGCGAGGTCCTAACACCATTGTTCCAAACATCCTGTATTACGAAATTAATCTGAACAATATTTTCAAGGTAACGAAGGAGCCCCAAGGAAGAACCGGATGCAGGGAAAGCCTTTATTTTCAAGGGTTTTTGAATCTACTTCGTTGTCCTGCGTTGCTTCTGTAAAACAAAATTAATCCTCTTTGAATTACTTCCCTATATGCCCCTCATCCGCGCCCGGCAGGGCACAAATAAATGCGCCCCATTCTTTCCAAATACAGGGAAATAGCGAGCCGAAAATTCCGCTCTCTAGAAAATTATTCGAAGGCGAAGCGGTGTCGCGTGAGTTTTTGTTCGTCGCGCATGGCGAGCAACTGTTTCTGAAGGACCGGGTCGACGGGCGCGCCCTTGTCTTTGCGTTCGAGCCACGCAAGGTGCTCTTTTTCGCCACAGGTGTAGATGCGTTCCGCGCCGGGCGCTTTTTCGGAGGCGCGCAGTTCTCGCAAAATGTCGCCAGCGGTTTTTTTAAAGGCGGCGAGGTGGCAGAAATGTTCGATGTCGATGGCCATGAAGAAGTGGCCGATTCCGTAGGGTTGTGGTTGGCCGCTCTCGTCAAGACCGCTGAGCTGTTTCAGGAAATCCCCCTGCTGAAGCGTGGCAGAAAGCAGTTCGACGACCGTGGCGAAGCCGTAGCCTTTGTAGCCGCCGCCTTCTTCGCCGATGCCGCCGAGCGGGGTGAGCGCGGCTTCGCCTGTGACAAGATCTTTTAGAATCTGCACCGAATTCGTTTTTGTTTTGCCGTCGCGACCGATGACGAGTCCGGGCGGACAGTCGCGCCTTTCACGTTCGTACTGCTCGATCTTCCCGCGCTGAGTAATGGAGGTGGCATAATCGTTGGTAAAGGGAAAATCCTCATCGGTCGGGATGCCGAAGACCAGCGGGTTGGTGCCGAGCATGTTTTCAACGCCAAAGGTGGGTGCGATGGAGGGGCGCGCGTTGGTTCCGGTCAGGCCGATCATGCCGGCGCGACAAGCCATCATGGGATAATACGCCGCGAAGCCGTAGTGGGTGGAATTGCGGGCGACAACCATGCCGAGGCCGTAGGTGCGCGCTTTTTCGATGGCCATTTCCATGCAACGCTTGCCGATGACCATGCCCATGCCGTGGTGTCCGTCCACGACGGCGGTGGCCGCCATGTCGCGGACGACTTCGAATCGCGTGACGGGCTGCTGGATTTTGTCTTTTACGATGCGGTCGTAGTAGATGGGTTTGAGGCGACCGACGCCATGGGAGTCGATTCCGCGTTTGTCGGAGGTGATCAGCACGGCGGCGCAGGTGCGGGCGTCCTGCTCCGGAACGCCAATGGCTTCGAAGACGTCCGTCATGAATGCTTCAAGCTGATCAAAGGGGATCCATTTCGTTTGCGGCATGGGGTCTATCCTTCTACTACGGATTGGATTATTTTTTCGAACCGGCGCAAGCCTTCTTCCAGTGTGTATTCGCGCTCCACGAGTTCGCGCGCGCTGCGGGACATGCGGGCGCTTAGGTTGCGATCCGTGAGTAGCCATTCGACGCTGCGGGTGAAGAGCTCGGGCGTGTCGGCGACTAGACAATTGACGCCGGTTTGCGCGTCGATTCCCTCCATCCCTAGCGAGGTGGAGACCACGGGCAGTCCGGCCGCCATGGCCTCCAGAACTTTCAGGCGCATGCCGGAGCCGAGACGTACCGGGGAAACAAAGACGCGCGCGCGGTTGCGGTACGGCCGCAGGTCTTCGACCGCGCCAGTGACGATGATTCTTTTGTCTTTGCGGGCCAGCCGGCAGACACGCGGGCTGGGGCTTGCTCCGACGATATAAAATTTGACCTCGGGGTGGCGGGCGCGCAACTGCGGCCAGACGTGGTGACAGAACCATTCCACGCTATCTTCATTGGCGGGGTCATCCATGAATCCGGTGAGAAGAACGATCGGCTCTTTCGGTACGGGCGGATGTTTCTGAAGATATTCGACGTCAATGCCGGGCGGCACGACGGTAACGGCAAGGTCCTGCGCGTAGTATTGCATGGTGAAGCGATCCTGCGGGGTGAGGACAAAAATACGGTCAGCGCTGCGATACATGTTGAATTCGTATTTTTGGAGTCCGCGCAGCTGCGGGATGCTTTTCAGGTGCAGTTTTAGCCGAACCTCGCGCAGCTCGGTGTATTTTTCATAAGCCGCGGTGACGCACCGGTGACAGGAGATGATCTTGTGGACGGCCGAGAGGTATGGATTTTTATGCAGGAATTGTCCCATTTCTGAAAATTCGGCGATGATCAGATCGTATTTCCCCTGCTCGGCCGCCTTTCCGACGGCTTTCATCATGTCTACGGAATACCATTTCCAGAAGGCCGCCGGACGGCTCCATGAAAGATAGTCATGAAACGCGCGGATAAAAATGTTCCGTTCGGGATGAGGCAGCGTGTGCAGGCCGCACAGCAACGGCCGAAGAGAATCCAGTTCTTCTTTTTTCTCGTCCTGGATGAAGGTCAGTAGCCCGACCTGATGTCCGCGCTCAGCCAGATGGCGGATGCGCTGATAAATAATGCGGTGCCCGCCAGCCACTTCGGCGTGAGGCAGTTTATTGGTAAGGAAAAGTATTTTCATGACGGTACCAGTTTCAGTACAGCTCCTGCACCAGCTCCATGAATTCTTCAGGGGAATAATCGCTGAGCAGCCGTCCGGAGGCTTTGATGGCATCGTCGATCCGGCGGCAGATTTTTTGCATTGCTTCATGGGTTTCGCCGGAGCCCATAAGTACGCGGTATTCGTCTGCCTGTGTAATCCGTATCTGTCCGTCTTTGCTGTCAAATCCGACGCCCAGCAATCCGATAACCCGGCTTTGTCCGGCCTCTCTCATCTCTTTTTATCCATTCCCTCTTGCACTCGGTAGGAATCTCTGGCTTATTTCCGCTCTTCTTTGCCCGATTGTGTAATGGTAGCACAGCAGACTCTGAATCTGCTTGTCTAGGTTCAAATCCTAGTCGGGCAACCAGTTTTCCTTTACGAAACCCGGATGGGCATCAACACGTACAGGAACGGGACGCTTGTTTTTATCACGCCCGGGCTCAGTTCGTCCGACAGCTCGAAAAAGATTTCATCGGAATCCAAGTGGCGGAGCGGCGCCATCAAGAAGCCGGGATTAAATGCGATGGAAATTTCTTTTCCTTCATATTTAACTGGGATGGTTTCGCGTGCTTCGCCAATTTCAGGGCTGTTCGTGACCAACTCTAGCTTGTTCTTGCCAAAAGTGAGACGAATAGAAGCTGTCTGATCGTCCGTCAGCAGGGATACTCGCCGGACGGCATTCAGGATGGTTTCTCGGTCTATTGCCACGCGCTCTTCGCACTGCGAAGGAATCACCTGCTGGAAGTTCGGATACGTTCCTTCGATCAGCTTGGAGAGGATTAAAATCCGGTCGAAGTCGAAAGCAATCTGTGTCGCCGCTACGCGGATCCGTAATACGCCTTCATCACCAAGCGTCTTGATCAGTTCGTTTAGTGTTTTCGTGGGAACAACCAGACTCGCTTCTGCGTCTTCATAAAATTCCACTTCCTGTTCGACTAATGCGAGCCGGCGTCCATCTGTCGCGACAACGGTAAGTTTTTCATCTTTGAAACAAAGCAGTGCTCCATTGAGGATATAGCGGGTTTCATCGGTTGAAGCGGCATACCCCACTTTTTGAAGCATGTTTTTAAAAACATCCTGATCGATGGTGTAAACCTTACTTTCTTCGAACTCAGGCAGAGGCGGAAATTCTTCTTCCGGCAGACCGACTAATTTAAAAAACGACGGGCCGCATCGAATCGTCGCCACATCTTTGGCGTCCACTTCAATTTCAACTGATCCGCCTGGCAGTTCGCGGCAGATGCTGAAAAACCGGCGGGCAGGCAATGTGGTTCCACCTTCTTCGCTAATTTCTGCGGCGGCGGCTGTTTTAACGCAGACCTCCATGTCGGTAGTGGTTAATGAGATCGTGTCTCCTTCGGCTTTTAAAAGAACATTAGATAAAATAGGAAGCGTGCTTCGTTGCCCAACGATCGATTGGACTTTTTGAAGCGCTTCTAGCAGTACATCTTTTTCGATTGTAATTTTCATTAACAGCCCTCCGGAATGAATAGGATTATAAATCTATATAAACCGTCTTATTATTACTACTGTAAATAGACTTCTCAGTCAGCCTATCTTTCTTTTCAACCCTGTCTGGTTACCACACTTAGCACTGTGAATATCTCTGTTGAAAAATCGAGCAAAAATCCATCCGTCTTTCAATAACAGCAAGTTGTTGTTTTTGTGCCCAGCTTATACACAGGATGATGAGAAGGTTATTCATAGCGCCTGCCCGGCTTTTTGGGTGCTATGACCAACACGCTGGCGCAGCAAAGAAAGAGTCTGGCGAAGCTTCAAATCTTCGGTTTGCCGCCGCTCGACCAGCTGGCATGCATGCACGATCGTGGCATGGTTGCGGCTGAAGGCGTCGCCGATCACCGGGAAGGAATGGTTCGTCATCGTGCGGGCTAAATACATGGCAACTTGCCGCGGCCAGGCGATATTCTGCGGGCGCTTGGGCCCCACCAGATCGCCCAAACGAATATCAAAGTGTTCAGCCACCGTTTTTTGGATGTTATCGATGCTGATAGCGTGTTTCTTTTCCTGATCGAGCGTGTCACGTAGCAGATACTCCAGCTTCGAACGGTCCACATTCTGCCCCGTCAGCGAAACGTAGGAGGCCACGCGAATCAGCGCGCCCTCCAGGCGGCGGATATTGGAGGAAATCCGCTCCGCGATATAGAAAAGCAGGCTTTGGTCGATCGATAAATTCAGCTGTTCGCATTTTTTTCGCAGAATCGCCACGCGGGTTTCAACGTCAGGGCTTTCCAGCTCGACCACCAGACCCCACTCAAAACGCGATACCAGCCGCGGCGCCAGTCCTGCCAGTTCGCCAGCTGGCCGGTCGGATGTCATGACAATCTGCTTATGGTTTTCAAAAATAGCGTTAAAGGTGTGGAAAAATTCCTCCTGCATCCGCTCTTTACCGGCGAGGAAATGGATATCGTCGATCAGCAAAGCATCCACAGTTCGGTATTTTTTACGGAATTTGGCCAGCGTATTGGTCTGCAGCGCCTCGATATATTCATTGGTGAACGATTCGCAGGTGGTATAGCACACGCGGCCGCGCAAATTTTTCGAATGGATGAAATTGCCGATCGCCTGCATCAGGTGGGTTTTCCCCAGACCGACGTCGCCGTGAACAAACAGAGGATTGTAGGCCCGCGACGGGGACTGCGCCGACGCAATGGCGGCCGCATGAGCAAACTGATTCGACGGACCGACCACAAATGAATCAAAGGTGTAGTTTTTGTTAAGGTTCGTTTCCGCCGGTTTTTTTGAAGGCAGGATCGAATGCCGGCGCTCC
>JBAWXO010000011.1:0-13952 GCA_037144035.1 Kiritimatiellales bacterium | reverse complement strand
CTTCCCGAACAAGAAGAGCATCCTGCTGCTGGCTGAAGGCCGGCTGGTGAATCTTGGTTGCGCCACAGGGCATCCGAGTTTTGTAATGTCCAACAGCTTCACCAACCAAGTGCTGGCGCAGATGGAGCTCTACTGCAATCCCGGAAAATATCCGGTCGGCGTTTACACCCTGCCCAAGATGCTTGACGAGGAAGTCGCACGGCTGCATCTCGGTAAAATCGGCGTTAGACTGGAAAAACTGTCGCGGGCACAGGCAAAATATCTTGGCATCTCGCCGAACGGACCGTTTAAGCCGGCGCATTATCGATACTGATGCCGACACTCGGGTTTTGCTTCGATAGAATAACAAGATCGTTGTAACTATCTGTTTTTCTTCGAGAAAAAAGTTGACCATATTCGTTTCTTTTTTTAGGATGTGCCCAGCATAACAAGAAAAGGAGAAAGTGTTATGGCAACAAACCCCATAGGAAAAGGCACCAAGACCATCGGCATCAATATGGCGAAGGGAATGGCGGATGATCTGGAAAAGCGTGCAAATTCGATGCACATTTCCAAGAGCAAGTACTGCAAAATCGTTCTACAGCAGTGGTTGCAGTCAGGCAAAAAACTGACGCTTGCTGAAAAGAAGTAGGTTGTTCCGCTTCGACAGATATTTTCGAGAGAAAATATCTGGGAAAACGCCTCGTATTCACGAGGCGTTTTTTATGTCGGCGAAAATCGCGGCGGCTACAGCCGAAGGATTTTCGGCCTGCAGAATCGGCCGCCCGACCACTAGATGTGTCGCACCCTGCTGCACCGCAAAAGCGGGTGTTGCGATACGCTTTTGGTCGGCCGCCTCGCCGCCCGGCATGCGAATGCCGGGGGTCACTAATAGTGCCTGCGGAAATTTTGCCCGCAAAGCTCTCGCTTCGTGTGCACTGGTCACCAGTCCATCAATGCCGGACGAAATCGCTAGTTCGCCCAGCGCCAGCGCCTGACCGGAAACACTACGGGTTATTCCGAGATCGGCAAAATCCTCCTGCGACAGACTGGTCAGCGTCGTCACAGCGACCAGTTTCGGCGGATTGGAACATTCGCGCGCCGCTTCGGCCGCAGCCTCCAGCATAGCCCTTCCGCCGATCGCATGAACCGTCATCAGGGTGACGCCGTGACTGGCGGCGGTTTTCACTGCATTGGCAACCGTGCGCGGGATGTCGTGCAGTTTGAGATCTAAAAAGATCTTTTTATTCCGCTTTTTCAGAGGGTCAAGAATGGCTGGCCCTCCGGCGCAGAAAAGTTCTAGGCCCACCTTGTACCACTCGACAGAGTCCGGAAGGCGGCCGACAACGTCTTCCATCTCTTTTAGGGTCGGGACATCCAGTGCGACGATTAAGGCAGCTTTCATTTTAGTCCTTTCATTCAAAATCTATTGCGCTAAAAATCCCCGAACAGAAGACCGAAAGCAAGGATTAGTTCATGAAGCAGGAGATCGAGCGCAAATTTCTAGTGACCGGCGACAGCTGGCGCAAGGAGGCCGGCGGCGGAATCTCCTGCCGGCAGGGCTACATGACCACCGGCCCGTCAAACGTAACCGTTCGCGTCCGCCTGATGGACGAACGGGGATTTTTAACGGTCAAAGGGCCGACCCAGGGGATTTCCCGTTCTGAAATGGAATATGAAATTCCAGCCGCCGATGCCGAATATATGCTCACGCATCTTTGTGGAGGCGGTCTGGTCTCAAAAGTGCGGTATAATTTGCTCCACAAGGGATCGCGGTGGGAGATTGACGAATTCTGCGGAGACAACGCCGGTCTTGTCGTGGCCGAAATCGAGCTGGAGAGGGACGATCAATCCTTCGAAACGCCGGTTTGGTTGGGCGAAGAAGTCTCTTTAGACAGGCGTTATACCAACGCCGCACTCGCCCGAGAGCCTTTTAAAGCTGGTAAATCTTACACGATAAAAAAGTAAAAAAACTCTTAACAAAGTTCATTTCAGTGGTAATATGCCCGCCTACGCCTTTAAAAGCAAATGGTTGGTGACGGGGAGCTGAAATGAAAAAAATATTAATGATAGCCATGCTAACAGCCGCTGCGTTCAGTTCGGGTGCGGATGTCGTTGTGGCTTATTGGGACTTCGGCCCCGATGCGGCGGGATATACAGAAACGGTATCTATTGACAATGCGCTGGGAACTCCGGCGCTTACCGGGATGACTTCGGGGAATGGTTATTTTTCTGCCGGTTCAAACGGAGTGTCGTTTGCAGACGCGAGCGGGGGCAGCCACGCTGCAGGGCAGGCGCTTTCTTGGTCAAGCGGTGTAAATGACGGCAATCAAGAATGGGTTCTTGGTATTAATCTGACAGATTATCAGGACATGACGATCCGTTGGGATTATTTGGCAACGGCAACCGGGCCCTCAGGGGCGTCCCTTGAATATAAAGTGGGGGACGGAATATGGACGCTCATTGAAACCGCCAGCTTCACCCGCGACGCAGGCTATCACGAATATGCAAAAGACATTTCCTCCATTTCTGCCATTGAAAACCAGGCCTCTGTTCAGTTCCGCCTTTCGAATTTCTCCGGCGGCAGCGGCACCGGGGCGTATCGGCAGGATAACTTACAGATTTCTGCAATTCCCGAACCGGCGACGCTGATTTTGTTCGGATTCGGTAGCCTGACGGCTTTGGTGGTTCGCCGCGCAGTGCGGCGATAGACCGTTTCGTGCAGAACCGAAAGCGCTCCGGAGAACCGGAGCGCTTTTATTTTTTCACCTGAGCGGCAGCGAAAGAGGCTGGCGCGAAGCGCCGGCAACGGAATTAAATGTAGTAGCAAACATTGGAAAAATTCCTGAATTCGGGCACACTGCGCCCATGAATATTTTTGAAAAAATCGTAGCCCGCGAAATTCCGGCAACGATTGTCTATGAAGACGAAGACACGCTGGCCTTTATGGACATCGGCCCGGTCATTAAAGGACATACGCTGGTTATTCCCAAAACCTGCTACAATTCCATCACCGAAACGCCCGATGATGTGCTCGCCAAACTGATGCGGGTCTGCAAACGCATCGCCGCCGCACAGATTAAGGGGCTTGGCGCGGACGGCGTTAATATCATTCAGAACAACGGCAAATCCGCCGGCCAGGTCGTGCCGCACGTTCACGTTCACGTCATTCCGCGTTTTGAGGGCGATGGACACCACTGGAATTGGCATGCCCAAAAGTATGGTAGTTCCGACGAAATGGAAAAGCTTGCCGCAAAAATCCGCGAAGGACTGGACGGATGAAACACCCGAACGCCGAAGAACTTTTGCAAAACATTTTGGCCCGCGACCCGCGCTATGCGGCCGAAGCCTATGTCTTTGTCCGCGCCGGGCTTGACTACACCGTGCGCCGCCTCGAAAAACCGCGTCACGTCAGCGGGCAGGAACTGCTCGACGGCATTCGTGAATTCGCGCTGGCCGAATTCGGCCCGATGACTCGGACCGTTCTGAAGGGCTGGGGGTTCCAGCGCACGGAAGATGTCGGCGAAATCGTCTTCAACATGGTCGAGACGGGATTGCTTGGCAAAACTGAAAAGGACAGCCGCGCCGATTTTGCCGGCGGTTACGACTTCGACGAAGCCTTCTGCAAACCCTTCCGTCCCGCTGCTGTGCCGTGCGCCAGTAAGCGGCTTAATTGATTTTTGGAGACGGGACGATGCGTATACTGAGTGAAATAATTGACGGACTGTTGAAAGTCCTTTTCTCTCTGGTCACGGTCATCTCCATAGTGTACTTCGTCACAACGCTTGTCTCGGTGCTGACCTGCCGCCGGAAAAGGAGCAGTTCTCCGGTGCCGGACGAACGGCTGCCGACCGTAACCGTGCAGATCACTTCCCGCAACGAACTGGTGGCGCTCGACTGCGCCCGCTGCTGCATGGCGTTTGATTATCCCGAAGATAAAATTCAAATTCTGCTCGGGGATGACAGCAACAATCCGAACATCATGCAGGAAATCGACCACTTCGCGGAACATAACCCCCGCGTCAAAGTGTTGCGCCGCACGAACCGGATCGGGTTTAAGTCGGGCAACCTGAATCACGTCAACGAACACACAACCGGCGAATACATTCTCGTGATGGATTCTGACTTCATTCCGGATCAGAACTTTCTGCGCCGGCTGGCGGCGCACGTTGTCGCCGACCCCACACTTGCCGCGGTTCAGGCGCGCTGGCACATCACCGACGCACACGAAAGCCTGACGACCCTGCTTGGCGCGGGCATCATCAACGTAACCCATTTCATTATGTTGCCGCTGTTCGACCGGTTCATGAAAACTTGTTTTCTCTGCGGTTCGGCCATGCTCATCAAGCGGCAGGCCATGGCCGAAATGAACGGATGGGAAACCCGCACCATGATCGAGGATATCGATCTCAGCTTCCGCTTTTTCACGCACGGCTACCGTATCGTCTATTGTCCCGACGTAACCTGCGACTGCGAAGTGCCTCATACCGCGCACGATCTTTTCCGCCAGCAGAAACGCTGGGCCTACGGCGTGGTTGAAACCACGCTCAAACGCAGTCGCGCGCTCTATGGTTCCCGCAAAGCCACCTGGGGCAACAAAATCGCCGCCACAGTTGTCAGCTCCGGCTACGCCGTCAGCTTTCTGGTGTTCATCAGCACGATACTGGGATTCGCCCAAATGCTGGTGCAGGGCGCTGGCCATATGGACGCCTCGTTGCAGGTTTCTGTGCAGGGAACCGTCGGCAACCTCTGGCGAATTGTTATTTCCTGTGGCGCACTGGTGGCCACCATCTGCGCTGGGTTCTCCAGCGGATTCGGACTCCGCGGGGCAGGCAAGCTGATTATCGCCTCCTACACCGTCGGTTTCGTGATGCTTTTCCATGTCAGCAACGGAATACTCCGCGCGGTGCTGCACATGCCGATCGACTGGGTTCCTCCGGAAAAGCGCGGACGCTGATTTTTCCGATGTTCAGAAAACAGATCGTTACCTTCCCTGCGCCGTCTTGAAGGTCTCGTAGGTTCTGATTTCCTGCGTTAGCGTCGCGAAGGCTTTGGTTTTCTGGAGGCGGGCGTAGAGCTCCTTTTCTTTGGCGAGCTGGTCAGCGATTACTTTGGGATCGAGCACCATGACCGCATAAGCAGTAGACGTTTCATCGGCTGTTTCATATTTCAAAGTCTGTGCCACGCTGCCGGAGACCTGCTGTTTGATCGTTTTGGCGGCATGATTGAAACCGGACAGGAGCAGTGAGTCGTACGGGATTCCGGTTTCCGCCGAAAAGGCTTTTTCAAGCACTTCAAAGCGGGCGTCCAGCAGCCGGGCGAGTTCGATGCGGCCGTTTATCTTGGCCTTGTCGAGAGCCAGTTCGAGACTTTTAGATTTGCTGGTGCCGACCACAGCCAGCCCGCCCGCCTCGACGGCTCCGGCCACAATTTTCTGCAGTTCTTCCAACAGCACCGACCGAACCGCTGGCGGCTCAGGCTGCCCGGACTGCTCGGGCGGCTGTACCGAGGCAGGTACGGATGAAGGCGTAAGAGGGGGTGTCGAACAACCAGTCAGAAGGACGCACGCCCCGGTAAAAACAGTTAAAAGCAGACCTTTGTTCATGGTTTGATTCCTTTTCATTTTCGGCGAGGACAAGGTAGTCGAGTCCTCGGGCGCAGGCAACCGATAAATCGGGTGTTTCGGCTTGAGATAGATGGCTCATGTCCTTATAACAAATGCCTCTTTTTTCGCATGGAAAGGAACCGCTATGAACATTGTGGTCTGTATAAAACAAGTCCCGGATTCGGATAAGGTCACGATTGACCGCGAGACAAACCGTCTCAACCGCGCCGGCGTGCCAAGCATCATCAACCCCTTTGACGAAAACGCTCTCGAAATGGCGCTTCAGCTCAAGGACAAACATGGCGGAAAAATCACCGTCATCTCTATGGGCCCGCCGCAGGCCGAAGAGGCGTTGCGCACTGCGCTTTCGCACGGCGCAGATGAGGCGATTCTGATTTCCGACCGCAAATTCGGCGGCGCCGACACCTGGGCCACCTCTTACACCATCACGCTGGCGCTCAAAAAGCTGGCCGATCCGGTTGATCTGATTCTTTTCGGCAAGCAGGCGATTGACGGCGACACCGCGCAGGTGGGTCCGGGCGTTGCCCACTTCTTCGGCTTACCGATGATCACCTACGCCAAATCCTGCGAAGTGACGGAGAACGGCTTCCGTGTTCAGCAGGTGACCGACCATGGCTACAATGTTTGGGACGTTGAAAAACCGGCCGCACTGACCGTGGTCAAGGAAGCCAACCAGTTGCGCATGCCTTCGCTTAAGAAAAAGATGGCCGCTAAAAAAGCCGAGATTCCGGTCTGGGGCGCCGAACAGCTTCAGCCTGACGAAACCAAAATCGGTCTGAGCGGCTCGCCGACCAAAGTGAACAAGGTTTTTGCTCCGCCGGTGAAACTCAATAAGGAAATCCTTTCCGGCGAGCCGGCGGATATGGTCAAGGAACTGATTTATAAACTGCGGGAGAAGAAGGTCCTATGAGCGCCAAAAAAGAGATCTGGGTTTTTGCGGAACAGGAAAACGGCAAGCTGGCCGGCGTGGTCTTTGAACTTCTCTCCGAAGGGCGCAAGCTGGCGGCCAAATCGGGGTTTACCCTTTGCGCGGTGCTGCCTTCCGCCGGCGGCAAGCCGATGCATCAGGAGCTGTTCAACTACGGCGCGAAGAAAATCTACAACGTCGAGGATCCCCGGTTGCAGACGTATCAGAACGACTACTTTGCCAAAGTGGTCTACAGCCTGATCGAAAAAGAAAATCCGGAAATCGTCCTCTATGGCGCCAGCACCATCGGCCGTAGTCTCGCGCCGACCGTCGCGGTCATGGGATGGGCCGGTCTCACCGCCGACTGCACCGAACTCGACTTCGATACCGAGCGCGGCATTCTCCTTCAGACGCGTCCGGCCTTTGGCGGCAATATCATGGCCACCATCATCTGCCCCGACCACCGTCCGCAGATGTCGACCGTCCGGTCCAACGTGTTCAAAAAAGAGCGCGTCAGCGAACACGAAACCGGCGAAGTCGTCGATGTGAAAGTAGATCTCTCCGGCATCAAAGAACGCATGAAACGGGTCGAGAGCGTCGTGGAAGAAGTCAATACCGTTGACCTCAAAGCTGCGGACTACATCGTCTCCGGCGGACGCGGCGTCGGTTCGCCGGAAAACTTTAAGGTGATTGAAGGTCTGGCCGGCGCCCTCGGCGGCGCGGTCGGCGCTTCGCGCGCCACCGTCGATGCAGGCTGGATTTCGCACCATCATCAGGTCGGCCAGACCGGCAAAACCGTTTGTCCGCTGGTTTATATTGCCTGCGGTATTTCCGGCGCCATTCAGCATCTGGCCGGTATGCAGAGCGCCGACCTCATCATCGCCATCAACAAAGATCCGGACGCGCCGATCTTCGACGTGGCCGACTTCGGCTTGGTCGGCGACCTGCACAAGATCGTACCGGAATTCACCAAGCAGATTAACGCGTTGCGGAGCTGATTTGGAAGAATAGCCGGAACATATCACAAATTGTGATATCCTCTGAGGGCCAGTTTGAAAAATTTCGTAGAAGCGGAGAGTATAGATCTTGGAAAATGTCATCATCATCGGAACGGGGCCGGCAGGATTAACCGCCGCTGTTTATACAGCGCGCGCCAGCCTCAATCCGCTGGTGATCGAAGGCTTTCAACCCGGCGGCCAGCTCATCACCACCAATGAGGTCGAAAATTTTCCCGGCTTCCCGCAAGGCATCAGCGGCGCGGAACTGATGGATCTGACCCGTAAACAGGCCGAGCGCTTCGGCGCGCGGTTTAAACCCGGCGAAGTGGTTTCCTCCTGTCTGACCTGCCTGCCGCACACCATCACACTCAGCGACGGCGAAAAAATTGAAGCGAAAACCATCATCATCGCCACCGGCGCAAGCGCGCAATATCTCGGCCTCGAGTCCGAACAAAAGCTGATCGGACGCGGCGTTTCCGGCTGTGCCACCTGTGACGGTGCGCTCTACCGCGCTGTGCCGGTCGCCGTGGTCGGCGGCGGCGATACCGCGCTCGAAGAGGCTCTTTTCCTGACGCACTTTGCTTCTAAGGTGACGGTTATTCATCGCCGCGACCAGTTCCGCGCCTCCAAAATCATGGTCGACCGCCTGCTGGCGCATCCCAAGATTGAAGTGATCTGGGATTCCGTGATCGACGAGGTGCTCGATGTTTCCAAAAATGAAGTGACCGGCTTGAAAATCCGTAATGTCAAAACCGGCAAAATTTCTGCACTGAAGGTGAGCGGATTGTTTGTCGCCATTGGGCATAAGCCGAACACCAAACCTTTTGCCAGCCAGCTCGACATGAATCACGCCGGTTATCTGATCGCCAAAAACACCCGCACCAATATGGATGGTGTATTTGCGGCGGGCGACGTGCAGGATGCGGTCTACCGGCAGGCCGTTGCCGCCGCAGGCTCGGGCTGTATGGCCGCACTGGAGGCGGAACGCTATTTAGGAAGTATCAAATAGGATTAACTAAGGAGAATATATGGGCGAAATCAATTATGGACTGACTGAGGAGCAGCGCGAAATTCGGGCCATGCTCGACGAATTTGGCAAAGAACGCATCGTGCCGGTACGCGCCGAGCTCGACGAAAAAGGCATCTTCCCCTCCGACCTGCTCAAAGAGCTGGCGCAGATGGACATGATGGGCCTTTACATTGACGAAGCCTACGGGGGCATGGGCGTCGGCCACCTCGGTTTCTGCGTCGCCGTTGAAACCCTCAGCAAATATTGCATCGGCGTTTCCGTTTCCTACGCCGCCAATGCCCTCGGTGCCGACCCGATCATCATCGGCGGGTCCGAAGAGCAAAAGAAAAAATATCTTTCCCCGCTCGCCAGCGGCGAAAAATGGGCCGCCTTCGGTCTGACTGAACCGAACGCTGGTTCCGACGCGGGCGGCATCGCCACCACGGCCATCAAGAAGGGCGACAAATACATTCTCAACGGCACCAAGCAGTGGATCACCAACGGCGGCGAAGCCGACACCTACACCATTCTGGCTGTCACCAACAAAGCCAAAGGCGCCCGCGGCGTCTCCTGCTTTATTGTTGAAAAAGGTACGCCCGGGTTCACCTTCGGCAAGAAAGAAGACAAACTCGGCATCCGCGCCTCCGCCACCCGCGAGCTCATCTTTCAGGACTGCGAAGTTCCGGCGGAAAATCTCATCGCCAAAGAAGGCATGGGTTTCCTGCTCGCCATGAAGACCTTTGATATTTCCCGCCCCGGCATCGCCGCACAGGGTGTCGGTCTGGCGCAGGGCGCTCTGGATATGGCCGTTGACTACGCCCGCGTCCGCCATCAGTTCGGCAAACCGATCATCGCCAACCAGGGCCTGCAGTGGATGCTCGCCGACATGGCTATGAAAGTTGAAACCGCGCGCGCCATCACCTATGTCGCCTGCAACACCATCGACGGCGGCGAAAAGGACGTCTCCAAAATCTCCGCCATGTGCAAATGCTACGCGGGTGATGTCGCCATGTCCGTCACTACCGACGCCCTGCAAGTGCTCGGCGGCTACGGATTCATGAAGGAATATCCGGCTGAAAAAATGATGCGCGACGCCAAGATCCTTCAGATCTACGAAGGGACCAACCAGATTCAACGCGACGTCATCGGCGCGGCCCTCATCAAAGAGTACGCCTCCAGAGCCCGCTAAAAGTTTCCCGCGTCACTCGCTTGCGCGATCAAGCGGCGGGCAACCCGTGGAAACGAAAGCCGCCTCCGAAACGGGGCGGCTTTTTTGTTGAGAATTTTCTACAAGAAGCAACGAAGAAAAAAAACAGGGAAAAACGCCCGGGCAGGTGACCGAACCTGCAGTTTTCAACATCCGGTTGTAGGCCGGGCGACCTCACCCGGCGCGTGACGATCTGTATCCTTTGTAACCTTCGTTTGCTTCTGTTCAATAAATTCACCCTGCTTTAGAGTGCCCGCATGAAACGGCGGATCATTCTCTGGGCGGCGGGCATCCTTGTGTTGCTGATGCTCACGCAATGTCATTGGGTTTTTCCGCCGCTGCGCCGCGCCGATGCCGCCATCATGATCAAAACCACTGGCTACTGCGCCTGTCCGAAATGCGGCGGCTGGAAATCCAGTTGGCTCGGACTGCCTGTTTCGCGGAGCGGAAAGATGAAAGTCGTCGGCGAAACCTCCGGCGGACATACGGCCCGCCCCGGGATTGTCGCCGCTGACCCGAAGGTCTTTCCGCCGGGAACAAAATTTTATATTCCCGGATATGGATGGGGCCGCGCCGAAGATATCGGCGGTGTCAAAGGGCGTCATCTTGATCTCTACTTTTTTCAGCACCGCAATGCGCAAAAATGGGGCGAGCAGACTAAAAAGGTTAAAGTCTGGTATCCGCGAACGTAGACGCGACGCCCTCGTCGCGTTCACTGATCTGGAAAAACGCGACGCCCTCGTCGCGTCTACAGTAAGAGCGCATTCAGCTTTTCGAGCGTGAGGCCTTCTAGCGAAGCGACAACGGCATCGGCCTGCGTGAGCGCTTCCGCTGGATAGCTGTTGGTGACGGCCAGCACGTTTAAGCCTGCGCCTTTAGCCGACGTAATTCCCGCTTGCGTGTCTTCAATCGCCAGTCCGCTAGTTACGCCGAGTTTTTTCGCGGCCAGTTTATAGGGCGCTGGATCGGGTTTGCTGATGTGCGTGTCGGCGGCGGTGACGATGGCGTCGAAGGCAGTTTCAATGTCGAGACCTTTGAGAACCGGAAGAATATCCGCACGGAGCGCGCCGGAGCAGATGGCGAGCGGGATTTTTCCGGAGAGATGTTTAATCAGATCCACCGCACCGGGCAGGGCGGCGGCTCCGTCGGACTCCAGCAGTTCCTGAAACGCGGCGGCTTTTTTTTCGATCAAGCCGGCCAGCGCATTCTTTCCGAGCAGGGGAATCGCATGGCGGAATGTATCCCGGTCGTCGAAGCCGATTAAAGTCTTGATATATTCAGGCCACGAAATTTTCCGGTCGAGCGGCTCAAGCACCTTGTTAAACGCCGCCCAGTGAAGCCGTTCGGAATCCACGATGATGCCGTCGAAATCAAATATCACTGCTGAAATCATGGAGGCACTATAGCCGGTCAAAAGTCCAAGGTCAAAAGTCTAAGGTCTAAGGACTTCTTTTTGTTGTGTTGGTGTCGCCGCTTCCGGCATCTGGTTTTTGAGGTAGAAGTAGCGTCCGGCCAGACCAACCCAGCAAATGATGAGGATGAGGAGCATCCAGGTTTTTTCTTCGTCGGTCAGCGTGAACCGTCCGCGCAGCCAGATAATGAGCTCTTCAAGAATCAGCGGCTTCTTTTTCATAGAGGCGAAGTCTAGCGTAGACGCGACGCCCTCGTCGCGTTTTTATTTTGTCAGGATGCAACGAGGGCGTCGCATCTACGTTCAGTTTCCCGGCGGCAGATTAATCGCGGTGAAGACCGCCGCGGCCATCAGTCCGGCGCCTTCAGCGTTCGGATGCACCGTGTCCGGGAAAAGTTCCGGCCTGCCGCCCAACGGACGGTACAGATCAATAATCTTCGCGCCGGTTTGCCGCGCGATTTCGTTAATCATTGGAATGATTTCGTTAACGACAATCGGGTCGGTGAAATCATAGGGGCCGGGATAGGTCGGTGCCGGATAACAGATCCAAACCGTCGCGCAACCGTTCGACTGAAAGCTGCGGATCAGTTCCGTGTAGTCTTTCACGAACTCATACTTATAAATCCAGTTGTAGATCGCGGCATCGTTGGCGCCGAGATTGATCACCGCAATCTTCGGCTTAAAATCCTGCGCCGCCTTGAAGGCTCGCGTTTTCCAGTAGGGGATGTCGCCTTGCTTCAAAAGCGTCGCACCGTTCACGCCGAAATTTTTTACCGCATAATTGGTTCCGAGCATTACGCCGAGTTGAGTTGGATAGCACTTTGCTTCGCGGTCAGGTATTCGCGCGCCGTATGTAACGCTGTCGCCGACACACGCCACACGAACCGCCTGCGCCGACACCGCCGGTTCTCCGGCGTGAAGCCTCCGGACAGCAAACAGCAGGATCGTTGCGACGAGCAGTATGAACAGAATCGTTTTCATGATCGGTACTTCATATTGAATGTAGTGTTAGCTCTGCGAGCCAATTCTTTTTCGGCGCATAGAGCCGACGCCATATCCGGGTTCCAATGGTTGGAAAATTATAAGATTATGGATCGATCCGTTCGCCTTTACAGTCGGTCTCTGAGTTGCTACAAAACGCAAGACAACAGGAGCGTCATGAATATTGTTCTCCGAGTGCATCGCCGCTAGAGATGCTGGCGGCGTTGGCAGCTTCCCTGAGAGGGTTCCAATCCCATCTCCTAGAGTTCCGGGTGCGGTGTGGACAGCTTTAAAAATCCCCTCAAAGGGGGCGTTGAGATTTTCGTATGGTGCGCAATGGAGATGTTCATTGAGGATGATATCGAGTACGTACTCAAAATTTTCTAACGAACGATATTTGTAGAGCAACATACGGATTCCCTTTTCTTTTGCGATCCTTGCGCTCTTTTGCGGCTAAGACGTTCTCGGATTAGTGTCCATTAGTAGTTAACCCCTAATGCGCCTCAAGCCAGTTGTTGCCGGTGCCGCAGTCGACGACGACGGGGACGGACAACGGCAAAGCGGCGCTCATCAACTTCCGGATTTCTTCGATGAGAGCGTGTTCGTCTTTATGGAGTTCAAAGACAAGTTCGTCGTGCACCTGAAGCAGTAACTTTGTTTTCGTCTGTTTCGTTTTCAGCAGGTCGTGGATGCGGATCATAGCGATTTTAATCATGTCGGCGGCGGAGCCTTGGATCGGCGCGTTGATGGCATAGCGTTCGGCGGCGGAGCGGACGGTGCCGTTGGAGGTATTGATGTCGCGGATGTGGCGACGGCGGCCGGCGATGGTTTCGACGTAGCCTTTGTTGCGCGCGGTTTCGATGATGTGGTCGATGCAGGCTTTAACCGCCGGGTACTGCGCGAAATAGCTCTCGATAATTTCCGCCGCTTCTTTGCGCGGAATGCGCAGACGCTGGGCGAGGCCGAAGGCGGAGATGCCGTAGATGATGCCGAAGTTGACCATCTTGGCTTTGCGGCGCATATCGGAGGTGACGTCGGCGAGCGCGACGCTGAAGACGCGCGCGGCGGTGGCGGTGTGAATATCTTCGCCGCAGACAAACGCCTGCTTCATATACTGATCGCCGCTGAGGTGCGCCATGATGCGCAGTTCGATCTGTGAATAGTCGGCGGCCAGCAGAGTAAACTCTTTGGAGCCCGCGACAAAGGCGCGGCGGATTTCCTGTCCCTGTTCGGTGCGGACGGGAATGTTCTGAATATTCGGATCGCTGGAAGCCAGTCGTCCGGTGGTGGTGACGGCCTGGCTGAACGAGGTGTGGACGCGTCCGGTTTTTTTGGAGATGAATTCCGGCAGGGCATCGACATAGGTGCTTTTGAGTTTGCTCGCGGTGCGGTAGTCGAGCAGGACGCGGGCGATTTCGTGTTCGGTCGCCAGCTGGTCGAGCACTTCTTCGTTGGTGGTGTACTGTCCGGTCTTCGTCTTCTTCGGCTTATCGGCCAGCTTCAGTTCGTCGAAGAGTACTTCGCCGAGCTGCTTGGGCGAGTTGAGATTGAATTCGCGTCCCGCCAGTTCATAGACACGCTTTTCCTGCTCCGCGATTTCACCCGCCAGCTTGTTTGAAATTTCTTTGAGCGCGGCGGTATCGAGCGCGATGC
Source organism: Kiritimatiellales bacterium (assembly GCA_037144035.1). Taxonomy (GTDB): domain Bacteria; phylum Verrucomicrobiota; class Kiritimatiellia; order Kiritimatiellales; family Tichowtungiaceae; genus Tichowtungia. The sequence continues at coordinate 181 of JBAWXO010000011.1, read as the reverse complement.
CGTTGGCTTCCATTTCGACCAGTACCGGAATGAGCGGACACTCGATGGTATCGAAGACGTTGGTGAGTTTTCGTTTCTCTAACTGCGGCTCGAGGATTTTGCGGAGCTGAATGGTGACGTCGGCATCTTCGCAGGCGTAGTCGCTGAGCTTGTCGATCAGGACGTCGGCCATGGAAAGCTG
>JBAWXO010000010.1:0-14259 GCA_037144035.1 Kiritimatiellales bacterium | reverse complement strand
GCTCACATCTCACCCAGACAACGTACAAACAGGTCAGCCTCCGCCTTCGTCTCATAAATCTTGCGGCTTTGATTGCCCCGGCACATCAAATGGTACCGTGCACCGGAATATTCAACTCGAAGAGCTCTAGCCATACGGAGAAACTGCCAACCCGAAAGAGAAAGGTCAATCCTGAATTCTAAGATTCATTGGCTGACCCCTTTTTCTGCTCGATGCCGTGCGCGAATCCGATCAGCAGGCGAAGAAAATTGAGAAACAGGTGCTCGCCTTCATCAAGCCGACGCAACCGTACAGCCGCATGCTGCAGTTGCCGGGAGTCGGTATGGCGCTGGGCATGCTGATCGTCCTTGAAAGTGGCGATTTTGAGCGCTTTCCTTCGGCTGGCAACTATGCGTCCTACTGTCGCGCAGTGAAAAGCGAGCGAACTTCGAATGAGAAAAAGAAGGGTCGCAACAACTCGAAGAACGGCAATAAATATTTGGCCTGGGCTTTTATTGAAGCGGCGACTTTTGCGGCGCGTTTCAATCCGTGCATTCAGGCTTGGTATGAAAGAAAGAAGAGAACGAGCGGTGTGCCGAAGGCGAAAAAGGCGCTCGCCTGCAAAATGGCAAAAGCGGTGTGGCATGTCATGAACGGAAAGGACTTTGACGAAGCATTGATGTTTGGATAAACGGGGGCCGCCGGAAACCGGAAAAGGGTCTGGCTTGAAACCACCTTGGCTGATTGGAACCCGGCGGCACCCCGACTCGATCCACTTGGAACGCGGTTACCCCGCCGCCAGCCTCAAAGGGTCTGGAACCCCGCAAGGGAAACCATTTTTAACTGAATAGGCGGCGGGCGGGTACAAACGGTTTTCTGGTTCTGCGAATGCGGAATGGGGATGCGGTATCAAACGGGGGTGGTTGCCTTCGCTGCCAACATCCTAGATCCAGATGAGTGACTGAATAACCACGAAACGAAGACCCGGATTGTAATCAGACGTTCTGTGATTGAGGCGACGTAGACCCGATTAAAACAAGGAATAAGAGAAAGCCGCCGAGAGACGGCTAAGGAAGGGTTTTTGTGTTTGACCGGGACCTCTAATGAGTGACCCCTTTTTGACCCCTTTTTTTAAGCTGCTTGCAATTCGCGTGCGTGGGTGATCTCGCGCTTGTGAACCGGACGTATCTGCACGGCTTCCACTGTCACCACTGCGGCGGTATTTCCTTCTAACGTCGTAAATTCGACTTCATAGGCAAGTCCGTCACGATAAATATGCACGACCGTGCCCACATCTCCCGCCTCTAACCCTTCGGCAGATACAGCAGACTTCAACACCACCCGTTCATGTTCTTTTATCATAACACCTCTCATCCTCTCCAAGGATACGCCGTGACCAATCTAGCCACATCCTGCCCCTTATCCACAATCCAAATCGTTTGTACCTTTGCGGCTTTGCCGGATGGGGCTTTAATGTGCCCCGCGATAATATATTTTTGGCCATGCAACGACTCGGTGTGATGTCCTACATCTAAAGTCTGCACCAGCACACGCAACGCTTCAGCAAAAACTTCCCATTCAGTCCGCCGGAATCCAAGCTTCTCGAAAAACTCCGCCTTGCCGCCGTTGTCGGGATGCGCCGGATTAAGCAAATACTCCACGATTTTCCCGCGCTCGACTACGGTTTGATATCTGTTTGGCACTTTCATTTACTCACTCTGCGCCCCTCGGGCTTTTTTACTTGGTTGGCTCTAACCATGCAGAGAAACTGCCAACCTGAAAGAGAAAGGTCAATCCTGAATTCTAAGATTCATTGGCTGACCCCTTTTCCCTCTGTAAACCGCTACTAGACTCTTAGGGAACCCCAGAAACCGCTCGATGATGATGTCGGCCTCGGGAAACAACCGTTTCATTTGCCGGATATTCAACAACCAGACCTTTGTGGCATCCCGTAACGGATCGCCATGGCGCATCATTTCAAACGAAAAAGGCCAGCGAACCCCCAGCCAGGCGCGAAGCTTGAGCGGTAAATACTGAAAAAACGGAAACATCATATGGACTTCGAGCGGAAAATGCCGGTAAGGGGTCTGCACCCAGTAACAGGCAGCCACGCGCCGGATTTCATTGGCCATCTGCTGCTGCCGCTCAAAATCACCGACATGCTCAATGACGCTGTTGGAGAAGGCCAGATCGAACGCACGATCCTTGAACATCGACATATCGCAAGCATCCCCTTGCACCCAGGAGATTCGCCCGGGAATATCGAGACCGATCTGCAAATTAATTACAGTAATCGGTGTTGTAAATGAAACGGCATCCCAGTTCCAGTCCCCGCCCCCGCCGACATCCAGCATCGCTTCGGTACCGGACAAATGCATCCGCTTACGAAAACAACGGAACCGCTTTTCCCGGCACCTTGCGCTAATTCGCAGAAATAGATTAAGTATCGCCTTCATAAAAACTCCATTGAACAACAAACAGCCGTTGAGATTTATAGATCATCACTAATTGCCGTCCATGAAAAAAGATTGCACCTCAGAAGCCACTTGCTTGTACGAAAAAACTTCACGAGCCAGCTCTGCGATTCGGGTCGGGTCATATTCTCCCCGGTCCCAACGCTCCATTTCCTGAAGAAGTCCTCGCACTAATTTCCTCACATTTCCGTCGACTCCGCCCCCAGCATCGATTCGGCGAATGGCTTTGAGTGGCACACCCCCATTATCCTGCGCAAAAAATGAACACCCGCAACACAATGCTTCAGACGCAACCAAAGGCCCGCTTTCATACCGAGATGTTAGCAGGCAAATACGGCTCTTCTTGAAAAAATCAACGACCTCTGGGTGTACGATGGGGCCATGAATATAGATGCGGTTTCTTACAGCAACGGGAGCGTCCCCTAATAATCTGATCAGCACCTCGGATCCCGACCCGATCAAATGAGCTTCATATTCCTGATTAGCTTTTAGGGCCTCAACCAGCACCGCGATCAGCAAAGGAGTGTTTTTCTGATGAGCCCACCATCGCCCAACCGCCACGATGTTTTTCTCCTTTTCGAGCAGATTAGAGACATCGGTCTCCAGCACATCCGGTGCGGATGGATGCCGGATAATCTGTAATTTGGGAACCAACTGGGAACGGTGATAGAAATGAAACAGTCGTGACAGCCTCTCGCACGCCTCTTCCGACTAAACCCCGACATAGTCGGCCATCTCAAATTGCTCCAGTGATTTAAGGTCATAGATCCATGGAATCGCATATAAAGGAATCTTGGCCGCAGTTGCGACAGCCGCCTTTACGGGAGTCATTTTTCGGTCACGAAACCCTGAATATGTCACCCGCCCATATACCAACGGATCCAGCCACGGACTAACTAACCCGTTTGTATCTAAACGAATCAACACTTTAGCCCCAGCATCTTTAATCGCCTGAACGATCGGCGTATTAGAGGGTTTCCCCCAGGAGTTTAGCACCACCGCATCAGCACCGGTCGACTTCCAAAACGAGCTAGAGTGCATGGACTCAAGCGAGGTCTGAATAATACCCGGGAAATCAGTTCCGTCGATTGAATGTAATCGAACACACTTGGATTCTACCCCCAGAGCCAGCAACCCGCGATAAATCAGCGTGATGTCCCGATCCCAGGAATCCTGCGTAAGCGGTAGCGGAGCTGCGGTAAAAATCTTCATGAAGTGAACTTTTTAACCTAAAAAGGAAAATGGGCGTGTTGATCGAGCCCCTTTGATCCGAGGGTGTGAAGTCTGTTTTTTTGATGGGGGCAAAGAGCGTCTTTTATCCGCTCAGCAGGATTTCCGCCCCTGCGGGCAGGCCGTCTAGCCATTTCCCGCCGAGCCAGTGTCGCAATAAGCGCGTTAACGCCAGTGGCCGCAAAGCACACTCAGCAAAACAGTTCCCATGACGTTGTCTGCACCGCTGCCGCGGTTACCGGTGTAGTGGAGAGGACAGTCCTGCAGAAACTCTTTCCAGCGTCCGCCCGCGTGGAGAAACTGGAAGAAAAAGATCAGCTGACCTTCGCGGGTAACGGGAGACTCCTCATCCCACTCGGCATAGAATCGTCCTCCGGGCGTATCCAGAGGCCAGACTCCAGCCGTGGATTTGAGCACATTTTTTGACTCACCCACAGGGGTAGAACACATCGGCAGTTCATTGTCTTGCATGCTGTTGAAAATACAGCAATTACGCCCGCAAGGACATCACTCCATTTTCCTTTTTAGGGTTAATAACCCTATTTTCTTGCGCGAATCACTTAGGATTTGGCGCGGCATGCTGCTCATGCCGACTTTATTAGATTACACTTCCTGAGATAAATTAGGACGAACAGACCGTACAGCCCCAGCGACTACTTACCACTTGGTTGCTGAAATTAAATAACTCCCATAAAAAGAGCGAAGAGGAAAGTGGGTGCCAATATACCGACTGCTCTTCCCTGATCCGTAGATTTTAACGTTTGAAAACCCGGTCATTCGCAATCTCAAGCGAAGGCAGTCGGCGTGATGCTGCGACAGTGACTCCCACCCAAAACTGACTTTTTTTCTCAATCTGAACATAATCCCCGAAGGATTTGGGGTGGTTAAAAGCAGCCGCCCTCCAACCTTTAAAACTCGAAAAAATTCACATAATGTTCGATCAACATCTAATGGAGTTAGATGCTCGATAAACTCCCCTGCCGTTATCGCATCATACTTTTCATCTTCTGTAGGTATCTCCGTTGATATCCCCAGAAGCTTTTCTGTATAGGATTCCGGCAACCTTTCAAGTCGTGACTCAACACAATCCAGTCCACACAGCGAGAAAGATGGGTTCATCCTTTTTAATACAACTCCCCCTCGGCCGGTATTGCAGCCCACATCCAGAATATTCCGGCAGGACTCCGGCAACAACCTGGCAAATTGGACATAGCGATCCTCTGTGAACGGATCGTTCTCGCTTTCCTTCTGCAATAGATTAACTGCTTCATAATCACTTCTCATCGTTTCTCTCCTTTAATACTAATCAATAGGCTTGAGCAATAGTATCGGCCTTTTTATCCCAAGCGAATAACCTTGCGCGAGCCAAAGCTCCACCCGAAAGCTTCTCGATCAACTCGGGGGCATCAAGAATCCTTTGTATGGCCGAAGAAAACATCGCCGAACTCATTTCAGGATTATCCAGCGGGATTTTTATTCCACACGATTCATCTATAACATGCTTCATTCCACATGTATCATGACAAATCACAAGCAAGCCAAAAGACAGCGCTTCCATCACGACGGTTGAACTGGCTTCTTTGATGCTCGTGAATATAAAAACGTCAGCATCTCCCATCACCTTCTGAGCCTCATCTAAAGGCACCCTGCCGACCCAATTAATCAAATAATTAACCTTTAATTTTTTAGCGAGCGCCATCCATCGTTCTTCCTCAGGACCATCCCCAAGAACGGTCAAGCACACGCGTTCCCGATCGGAAAGCTCGGCCAAAGCAAAAAGTAATAGAGGTAATGCCTTGCGTCCCTCCAACACCCCGCTCCAAACCAACCGTAAAGGCCGCCCGGAATCATAATGCCGGGGTTTCATCTCAGAATCCAGAAGGACGGCTCCGGTTTCCGTCATCTGCTCTGCCTCGACACCCCACTGCTGAGTTATCATCATGAGGTCTTCATCGGTAACCGCCCAAATCTTCGATGCTTTTTTTGCAGCTTTTCGTACGGAGAAAGAGCCGTGCCGTTGAAATAAATTCATAATATTTCGAACGGCATAACGTGCTCGCGCGCCCAAACTCAGCATAGGAAAATACGCCCACGGAACATTATCAGCTCCATTAATCGGCCCCCAAAAAAAGGGAATCGGAAGCTTCCACAAAAACCCGGGTTCCCTAAAGCTGATAATTGTTAAATGATGCGCAAGGTCAAAAGGTGCTCGGGCGTGTAGCGCTTTTGCCTTTTTATAAATGCGATAAAGCCAGAGGCGATATCCTACGTAATAAAAAAAAGAAAACACAGTGATTCGACTGAATTTGAGCCAGAGTAACTCCCATTGGGAATGGGGAACAAAAACAAACTCAACTCCAGAAATTTCGCCATTCTCTTTAATAAATTTTCCAACATCTCGATCATTACCAGGATCTCCATAAAAAACAGTCACGTCATGATACCTGCCTAGACGTGTAGAAATATTCCATCCTACACCCGGCTCAGAACCACGGAATGGTGAGCAGCCATAGGCGCAAAGCAATACCTTTAAGCGCTTCATAGGTTTCTTTCCCGTAGCTTCAGGTACAACACTGAAAACAAAATATACACCCCTAACGATGAAACAGAAATGACTCGCCCAACGCGTAATGCCTGTGGGCAATATTGCATTTCAAAAATATCTCCGAGTTCAGCGGGCCGATCAAGCACCGCCCGCATCGTATAGTTTTCTGTCTTTATGACGGGTGCCCATGCCGCCTGATTCACGCGAAACTGCCAGCCTTGCCCCCAGTTTTCCATAATATGCACGGCATCCGTATGTTCCGGCAATAGTAGCCGCCGATAATTCATCTGATGCGTTTCCGGCGTCAACGGAACCGTTTCTGATCTCGAGATCGCCTCATAACGGGCCCGGCTCAGCGTGTTTGTGAACAATGACACCTGTCCTTCTCGGCCGACCAGCGTCCACCCCTCACCCAGACCGGATTCATCAAAAAATCCGATTGCATGAGTTACTCCCCATCGGCCGAACTGTGCTGCATCCATTTCTTTAGCAGAACAATACGCCGGAAGATTTTTTTGAATACCCGGCGGCACGATACTGCCGTACCCATGATAGTGGGCAATATTATACAGCCCTAACGTATTTAACGGAAAAAGTTTAGGACGTCCTTCCCGTTGCACCGTTGCAACCCTGTTCCAAGGCTCGATATTTTTCTGCAGGAAGTCCTGTCCGTCAAAAGTCGGCACCGTCTGTTGAGGCTTATCTGCATAGACCACCCAATTCTTATTAAACCAATACAACTGACAGACACTCGTCATAATCAAACCGACAAGGAGCATTTTATGTGAAAGTCTCTTATGCGCATGCCGGTAATACAAATAAACAGCAGCCCCGAAAAGCGCCCACGAAACCGCCATCTCCGGCGACCAGATTTTTAGATCCACAACCGCTTGAAACACTCGATCCCGCCACCATCCTTCAAACAAAGCAAAACGATGATTGGCAATACTCGATCCGAATAGACCAAACAAGCGATGCTGAAGCCGCAACTGAAAAACTTGAATTCCGACAGACATTGCCGACCAAATCAAACTGGCCATTAGAAAAATACGCCACAGCCACGTCGCGGTTTTCGGAGACCCCGCAACTGCCGCAGAATCTGCCGCCCGCGCAACTGCCCATGCCGCCCCGAATATAAACAAAATAAACAACCGCTGATAAAGCGGCCCCACTAAAGGCGTTAAAGGAAGCAGTAACCCCAGCACCATAAAGATTAACGGGCCGCGATCTTTTTCCTTACCGCTCAAAATGCGCATTCCATACAGGAATGCAAATATCAGCGGCAAAGAACCGATAAAAGGGATATTAAATAAATCGCTCGAAAACCCCTTTGCCCAATCCAGTGCCTGCGGTCGTCCTAACAACGGAGGAAAAAGATACAAAGGGTAGAGTAGTAAATTTTTCAAAGGCTGCCATACCCCTTCCGGATAACCAATACCTCCACGTTTAAGCCCGGCATCTAAAGTCATCAAATAAGCTTTAACGCAAGGCACAAACATAACCGCGGCCAATCCGACCGCCAACAGCCCGAGCAATCCGAAACCAACCAAACTCTGAAACCCTTTTTTCGGCGAATCCCGCCAATCTTCAATCAGCCACCAAAAGAATAATGAACCTAGAGAAATTATATAAAAAGCAGCGAACTGTAAGTGTCCGCCGAAAAAGCCGAAACAAAGAAAGATCGGTGCCAGCACTCCGGCCTTCTTCTTTTCACGCAAGGCATAAAAACTCCAGATAACCCAAGGCAGCCAGCAAAAAGCACCCAGCATCCAGCAATGAAACATCCAGGTGAAAAACATGGAATTCATGCTATAACAAACCGCCCCCAGAACTGATGCAAGACGGCTCACGCCTCGGGATCGCAATAAAACCAACATCCCAAGAGCCGCTAAAACCAGTTGCCCGAATAAACCCCAGTGCCAAGCGTCCCAGAACTCCAAAAACCATAATAATTGAACCGACCAATCAAAATACAGATCCATTGTGTTCGCATATTGCGCTGTCCCGCTGAACGTAAGATCGCTCCACCCCAGCCGCCCCTCATCACGAAAACTTTGCCAGGCGAAAACCCGCTCTCCCAAAAAAACCTCTGGAAAATCCATTGCAAAGTGATTGTGCACATCGACTTCGGCAGTATCTCCTGTACTCCATGGAGCATAAAATCCGAAGTCATCCAGCGGCGCGATAACCTTGCCACTGAATGTGGGCACAAAGATCAAAGCCACCAACACAACGGGAATAAACCACCAAAAAAATTTCATGACTTTGTCTCGGGTTTTATCGCTATTGCCAGCACGTTTTTCCCAAAAATCGGTGTCCAGCGGCTTTCTGTCCAGCGTGAAAGAGGAACCAGCAATCGATCATACAGGCCGACCTTCCCCGCACTGGGTTGCAACTTGAGAAGCCTACATGCCAAAAACCAGACAAATGTTCCGATGAAATCAAAATACCTGACTTCCTCTATCTTAAAACCGACCCTCTCAATTTTTTCTTTCAGTTCATTTTTTGAATATCTGCGCCAATGCCCAACCCGTCTGTCATTTTCACTGAAAAGAGCCTGTAGAGCAGGAACGAATATCAAGGCTACCCCTCCAGGCCGAAGAAAACTATACATCAGATCCAACTCATCCTGATCTCGCTCAATATGCTCCAAAACGTTTACATATAAAAATACATCAAAGCACTCTTCCGGACGCTCTCCGAGATATTCAGACAGTACGTTGTTAAAAACTGCCGCGCCCTCCATATTTTTTGTTAGCGACGAAAAAAGTTTTTGATCTGGCTCCAGCATCACGTGCCTTTTCAGGCCATACGATTTCAACCGCGTCGAAATACTACCCGTGCCAGCTCCGACCTCGCAGACCTCTCCCTTTATCCATCTGTTGAACCCGGACAAAACCCAGTCTGTATAGCGCTCGCCAGCACCCATTTCCTCAAGATCATCCAAGGGATAGCACCCCTCCTCTGACTGATTAGCGCTCATCTTTATACCTCACTAACTGGTTTTCAAAATCCATTCGGTGTCCGATCGCCATTCCATCGAGAATCAACGCTATTGCAATAAAAAGAACCGATAAGACAACTAATGCACTCGCCAGCAGGGCCAGGGGGATATGGTACACATATTTTTCTGTCACATAGTCCAATACCGGCAATACTCCTGCGAACAGACTCAGGATCAAACAGAATAGTGAAGCCGTACCAAAAAAAGAAAACGGCCTATATATCCGAAATATGTTGAACATCAAAAACAGAACTCGAGCGCCATCCTGGATCGTATTCAACTTGGAAACCGATCCTTCCGGTCTATCTTTATAAACAACAGGGATTTCAATAATTTTCAAGCGCTTGTCCAAAGCGTGCAACGCAAGGTTTGTTTCCAGTTCAAACCCGCGACACAGGATGGGAAATGTATCCACAAAACGTCGACTGAATGCGCGATATCCGCTCAAAATATCTTTCAATTGTGCATCATAAAGACGATTAATCATCCACCGAATCAAACGATTGCCCGCATCATGGAGCGGACGTTTATTTTCTTTGCTATAATGCCCGTCGGAAAGCCGATCCCCTACCACCATATCAGCTTCCCCGTTAAGTACCGGAGCCAGTATTTCATGCACTTGATCCGCCGGATAAGTGCAGTCACCATCCACCATCAGATAAACATCCGCATCAACAGACTGAAATGCGGTCCGCACAGCCAACGCTTTCCCCTGTCTTGGTTCTGAAAGCAACCTCCCCTTACAGCCCAAGAGCTGGTATGTTTCAGTTGCAATTGAGTAAGTGCGGTCAGAAGAATTATTATCGACTATATAAATTTCGCAATCAGGCAATTCATGATGAAATTCCTGCATTACCTGCGCGATCGTCTGCTCTTCATTGTACGCCGGAATGATAATCGCTGTTCTCATAGAGGTCTCCTTTTTCTGATTAAACCGTTCGGGGCATCTCGAATAGATCACTATCGCATCTGATGAATGAACCTATGCTTGGGTCAATACATTTTCAAAAACTTTCTTAAGGCCCCTCTCGTAAGCCTCCACCGTGAATTTTGCTTCATAGTGCTCAAATCCTTTCTGCCCCATGACTCGCCGCAGGTCAGGATCGCTGGCAAGTCGTTTCATTTTCTCGACAATATCCGGCACACTACCCAGCCCGACCAACAAGCCGGTTTCTCCATCCTTGACAATATCCGGGATCGCTAACATATCGGTGGAAATGACAGGCAACCGATGCTGCATGGCCTCAAGTAACACCAACGGGAAAACATCTATCTTTGTTGGAAATACAAAAACATCCGCCCAATCCAATTCCAAATTCTTGTCTTCATTGGAAAGCCCCCCCCTGTAGATCACCGAGCCATCCAGTCCTTTTGCGGCAATAAGTTCTGTTAACTCTGCCGCCGACACATCATTTGGCTGCCCCACGATATGCGCCTTGAAATCTATACCCTCGTTCTGCTTAAGAAGCTGCAAGGCATCTAGAAACTCCACTATTCCTTTTCCTTTGGTGATATTCGAAAGATAAAGAAAACGTACGACATCGCACTCACGATCTTGAGCATCGGTTACTATACTGTTTTCGACCGCTTTAATTCCATTTGGAACAATATACGGCTGTCCTTTATAAACCCTTTCAACATCGCAGGTCAGACGTGAGCTGGAACATATAACATTAGTGTGAAAGAAAAACATCCGATACAGCATGCGTTTCACAGGATTGGCGGCCGCCTCGCGGATTCCTCTATTATGCAAATGCAGTAATATTTTTAGCCGAAATAACTTCACGAAGCCAATGATCAAAAGCTCTCGGTAGAACGCCCAACCCGTCACACAAGGTGTCATATAGACCAGGTTTGGACGATGCCGGACCAGCTGATATCCAATCGCCGCTAACAACTTGATACTCAGCCATATTTTTCTAACGGCAAAGCGTCCAATTTCATTCAACTTCAGAACAAAGCGAATCGGAACCACTTGCATGTCAAAATGCAACTTTAACAGGTCGCTCTCCGCAACAAAACTGTTAATAAGAGACTGTCCATGCATGGGTGGCGGTAAATGAATAATAGCAAGAATACGTGATTTCATGAGATTCCTATTTTTTATTATCAGAGGCTTAAGCACCTTTACGACAAAGGCTCAATTCAGGGTGCAACCATTTTTATGTCAGCCTTGTTCGGCGAGTGTAACGGACTGCATATACATTTGCGTGCATAGTCACCGCGTTCAGGTGCGCATAAGACAGTTTTGAATCCCCTCGCGAAAAGAAAAGCGGGGCACCCAATGAAGTAATTCCCCGGCCTTTTTAATATCCGCCACGGTATCCAAAACTTCATTGGGACGATGCTCTCCCAGAAAGGAGACATCATCACAGCTGAGTTGCTTGGCAATGGCCCAGGCAATCTCTTCAACCGAAATAGATTCTCCTGATCCGATATTAAAGGTTTCCACCCCCGTTTTAGAAAAGTTCAAGCAGGCCATGTAGGCCTCAACGACATCATCAACATAAATAAAATCGCGTCTGGGTCGGGAATCCTTTAGGCAAACGCTTCCCTCACGCGCCTTGCGGATAATTTCCGGAATCAAAAAGGTATCGGGCTGTCCCGGGCCGTAAATATTGAATGGACGAAGAATGCAACTGGAGATAGAAAAATCACGCCAATAAGCCTGACACAACTCTTCCCCTATCAGCTTGCTTTGCGCATAAGGATTATGAGCACCCGTAGGATGTTGTTCATCAACAGGTAAATATTTCGGCGAGCCATAAACATAGGAACTGGCGTAGACGAACCGGGCGCCATTCCGCCGACAAAGCTCCAGTGCGTTCAGGGTTGAAATCAAATTAGTATGGTAGAAAGATCGTGGATTCTCAAAAGCCGCGGGAACAAAGGTGCGCGCCGCCAGATGGAATACATAATCCACCATTGGGGACTCCTTCACCTGTCCCCAGTTTGTCAGATCAACTCCGGATGCAATATCCAAAGTGACCACCTGATGCCCCGCCTGTTCAAGACGTTTCGACAGTCTGCATCCGACAAAGCCGGAACTACCTGTCACCGCAATATTCATGCGTCTCCCGGAATAAACCGTGAAGCCTCTTCACAGGCTATTTCGTAATCTTCGGGACGGCCAATATCCAACCAGTACCCGTCGAATACTTTCACCGTAGCGGGCGTTTTCCGTTTGATTAGCTCCAACATCAGCTCATCAAAGCCATACGCCGTATCTTCGGGAATTATCTCCAACACGTTGCGGTTCAAAACATAAATGCCCATGCTAACGCTATACTCATATACAGGTTTTTCTCGAAATCCGGTCAACTTCTTATCTTCCCCAATGTCCAGCACGCCGAAATCGACCTTCTGCTGTCGAGCATAGGCAGAAATGGTGAAAAGATTCTCTTGAGCAACATGCGCATCATACAGTTCCGCATAATTCAGGTCGGTTAACACGTCCCCGTTCATCACCAGAAAATTATCGGGCAGATCCGCTATTAGTTTAAGCGGACCCATCGTATTCAACGGCTTATCTTCTAGCGAATAATCGATCTGAACCCCCCATTTAGAACCATCCCCAAAGAAGGCCTTGATGATTTCTGCCAGATGGTTCAGTGCAATGGTGATGTGAGTGAACCCGTTCGCGGCCAGTTGGCGAATGATGACCTCCAAAATCGGAACATCTCCAACGGGAACCAGCGGCTTGGGAAATACCGCCGTGTAGGGTTTTAACCGGGTTCCCTTTCCCCCAGCCAGAATTACCGCTCTTTTATTAGACATTATAGATCCCCGTTTTATATTTTTTCAGATTGTCCGGCTGGATAAACCAATTAATGGTTTCCTGAAGTCCCGTTCTGATGCCGTATTCCGGACTAAATCCAGTTAGTTCTGCAATCTTAGTATTATCGCACCAAAGGCGGAACACTTCCGACTTATCGGGACGCAGGCGGTCTTTATCGGTGATAAACTCCACATCGCTGTTCATAATCTCTTTGATTTCATTGAGCGTGTCTCCCACGGAGATCTCAAAGTTGGAGCCAATGTTGACCGTTTCTCCGATAGTTTTATCGCTTTCGGCCAGCGCAATGAATCCGCGGCAGGTATCCAGCACGTAGTTAAAGTCGCGGGTCGGCGATACATCGCCCAGCCTGATCTCCTTCTTCCCATTGGCAATCTGGCCAATGATGGTCGGAATCACAGCTCGCATCGACTGTCGCGGGCCGTACGTATTGAACGGTCGGGCAATCGTAACCGGCAAATTGAACGCATTGAAAAAACTCATCGCCATGGCATCTGCCCCGATTTTACTGGCGCTGTACGGCGACTGCGGCTGGAGGGGGTGTTTTTCATCAATCGGAACATACTGCGCGGTGCCATACACCTCGCTGGTGGAAGTATGAATCACTCGTTCACACCCATTATCTTTTGCCGCCTGACAAATATTAAGCGTTCCGGTGACATTGGTTGCCACATAGCTGTCCGGAGCAACATAGGAATAGGGAATTGCAATCAGTGCCGCCAGATGAAACACCACATCGATATCCTTCGTAATTTCACGGCAGTAATTTGGATCACGAACATCACCACACACCACTTCGAGAGCTTCGTGGGTGCCAATATCTTCGAGCCAACCCCAGTTGTTGAATGAATTATATTGGGACAAGGCCCTGACCCGACACCCTTTTTTAAGCAGCATTTCTGTCAAATGGGATCCGATAAACCCGTCCCCACCCGTCACTAACACTTTTTTTCCGCTCAACATACCCATTTACAACTCCAATTTTTTATCGCCCGCTGATCTAATGTCCCCACAACTCGCCCCACAAAAAATTGACATATTTTCAACCGTATACTTTTCACCACGTCCCGCTATATTTTACGTCATTTGATCCAACTCATTTGTCGGAAATTTAGCTCCTGCTCACTTCACATCGACATCGATTTTTGGCCATTTTTTGTGCCACATACATGTGGGATTCTGTACAGGGAAAATGACGCGAGCATCACTAGTTTCGCAATATAACCCATAT
>JBAWXO010000009.1:0-14383 GCA_037144035.1 Kiritimatiellales bacterium | reverse complement strand
TTCTGTACCCTCCAGATCTATTGCCAGTATCCTGTAACCGCCGCCGGGACAAACCAGAACGGACGGAGCAAGCTGTCCGTCTTTATGAACCGGATAAAACGAGATCGACGGATCGGTAATGTCTGTAATACGGCAGACATTGCGTCCGTTGCCCGGTTCTTCACGTTCACCCGCCTGGGGACGATCCGGCCAAAGCCGGACAGTCACCGGTCCGCAATTTTCTGCGAAGGAAAGCTGTTTACCCAAAATAGTCAAAAAGGCAGTCATCAAAAAAACCAAAGCCGGGGGTTTTATTTTCATAGCCATTATCCGCACCGGTCTACAAGACGAGACACCAGCTTTAGTCCACTCCCTACCCGCTCCATGCCGGAAGAAAAGGAGTCGTCAGCCGGCAGTTCAACACAAAGCCATGCATCTTCGCTAAGAAGAGGAAGCAGTTCCGCAAACGGCACTTCACCGTCGGCAATCAACCCGGACTGAGTCTGCCCGTTTTTAAATGATTTTAGATGCACATAAGGAATTTGACCGGCTCGCCGAAGCACAAAATTCTTTAGTTGTGCCCATGAAAGGGGAACTCCAATTGTCTCCTGATTAAACGTATTCGCTGTGTCAAAGGTCATTCTCATTGCCGGTACGGCTTCAAGCAAATCCTCGAATCCGGCAATCGGTTCCTTGGAATTTTCAAAAGCCAGTATGACCCCGTATTTTACAGCATACTGACCGTATTCGCGAATACGGGCTGTCAGCACCGGGATCTCCTCTGCGGAGTATCCGATTTTACCTTGCTCGGCATGAATCAGTTCGGGTGCAATCATCACCCGGGAACAGGTACCCTCTCCAAAAAGTGCGGCATTGCGTATACCTTTAAAAAAACGTTCCCGGTCTTTTACTTCATAAACGCTGGTGGCGTCCCATGCATAATGGACACGAAGACCCTGCCGCTTTGCATCCGCCCTGATCGCCAGCAGTTCCGGCTCAGAAAAGGTCAGTTCAAAATCGCGAACTTCAACCCAGTCGAATCCTTTCCCAGCGCCCCACTCAAACAGTTGGGGAATAGAAATTTCTCCAGCCAGCAGTGACGGCTTGAAGGTCATGGTGGTAAATCCGATGTGATGTTTCATGATTATCCTCTGTATCCAGGTTGTGACTGAGCCGTCTCAATAAAAGCGAGCATGTTTTCCAGACTGGTATCGCCTTCTACGGAATGTGATGGCGCAAAAATATATCCGCCTTCAGCGCCCAAAGCCAGCAGTTCTGTGGATTCGCGACGGACTTCATCGGGAGTTCCGAAAGGGAGAGTTTTCTGCATACTCAAGCCGCCGTGAAAAGCAAGCCGTCCGCGGTATTGCCGCATAAGTGCTTTAACATCCATAACCTCAGGCTGGAACGGATTAAAGCAGTTGAGTCCGGCCTCAACCAGATCATCAAACAGTTCATCGACGTCACCGCACGAATGCAGAAAAACATATTTTCCCGCATCACGTACCGCTTGATACATCCGCTGGACACGGGGATAGATAAATTCGCGCCACATGGCGGGCCCCATGATTAATCCCTGCTGCTGCCCCCAGTCGTCGCCGAAAAATACGGCATCCATATCGTACTCGAGTGCATGACGAACCACTTCGATATTGTAATCGGCGATGCCATCGAGCAACTCATGAACAAACTCCGGATTTTCGATCATGTCGATCATCAGATTTTCCATCCCGCGTAAAGTCCAGGCGCGTTCAAAAAGAGAAAATCCAATACAGTACAGTCGGAACAGCTCTGGATTGCGCTCCGTTCTTTCCGTAATGTTGCTGACCAGTTGCGGATCGGATGGCGATGGGAAAGTGTAGCCGGCCAGAGACGGCTCCGGCAGAACACAGCCGCTGATTATTCCGATATCCTTATCGGAACTGCGATCCCATACCACCCCGAAAACATCCCGGTACAAATCATTCCCCAACGTCTGAAAAAAACCGATGCCGCTGCCAAGCCGTACAATATGATTTCCAACAGCTCGATCCAGATTTGTTGTCCGGCAGTGCGTCTCAAGCACCTCGCGGGCTTCGTGCGTGAAACTGTATGACCAAGGCACATAGGGCGGCCGCTTCCCATCCAGCACCACTCTAACCACGTCCCGTTTTGTCATTATTTGTCCTTGTTTTTCACTGCCTGAAAAGGCGAGGCCGGCAGCCTTTCCCGGTTGTATAAATTTGCATGCTCCGGATTTCCGGCCCAGGCATACCGAACCCCTTGCGGACAGGACACTGCATCATGCCACACAACAACCGTGTCGTTCGTGATTCCGCCCCGAGCGGAGTGCCACAACCCTTTTGCATCCGCAATCTCAACACTTCCAAGAGATTCTCCGGGCGGGACGGTCAATCCTCCTCCAACATAATCAAAATGCAGAACAATCCGATCGTTCAGGAATTCTGCGGAACGGTACAGCGGACCGCTGCATACCAAATCTTTCCGCCCGTAGGTATTGTTCAAAGCCCATAACGCCAGCCGGTTCCCGACATCGTGTTTATTCGCCGGATGAACATTTCCTGCCTCTCCAATATCGATCGTCACCGCCATTCCCGTGTTTTCAACTGAACGGTGAGTTTCAAGCTGCGCCTCACGCAACTCCGCCCAGGGGCACAACGCCAATCCGCTCTCGCTGCTGCCATAGTTCGGAAGCTGAACAAAATAAAAGGGGAAATTGCCCTGTCCCCACAACTGCCGCCAGTCGGCAATCAGCGCAGAAAACAAGAGTTGATAGCGATCCGCTTTTTCAGTGTTAGACTCGCCTTGATACCAGATCACGCCCCGCATGGCATAGGAACTAAGCGGAAAAACCAGTGCGTTGTAGAGACTGGACGCCATCCAGTTCGGTCGCAGTTCTTTGGGCGGATAAGGCGGCTGCGGTTTTTTCTCTCCGGCAGAAGCAGCCGAGGCGGCGACTCTCCAGGGAGCCAAGGCCTCCGTTTCAAATTTTTTCCGGTACTGCTCCCTATTCTTTTCCCACAGAGCCTGCCGTTCATAGATATAACCGAATTCAGGGCGACTCTGCAGTTGTTTCTCTGACACCCACGATTCTGCAGGCGTACCTCCCTCCGCCATCTGAATTAATCCCACCGGAACGCCAAGTTCTTTACAAAGACGTCGCCCGAAATAAAAAGCAGCTCCGGAAAAAGATTTTACTTTGCCGCTACCGGCCTGGCTGGGAGCCCACTGGCCCCGAAAGTCGAAACGCGGGGTGCTTACAGGCACATAGTTCGACGGAAACATTGCCGAAGTTTCCACCCGCAGCGTCTGGAGAAAGCTATCCTCTTTGCGAGGTGTAATCATAAGAAGGCGAAGATTCGGAATATCCGCTGTATCTATCGATTCCTTTCCCCGTTCACTCAACACCAACGGCAAGTACATGTTCGACTGCCCGGAACAGATCCACACCTCGCCGACCAGCACATCGATGATTTCCGATTTTTGATTGCCGATTGACGACAAGACCGTCAGCTCGCGGGGTTCAGCACTGGCAAGCAACGGATCCAGAACAATCCGCCACGCGCCTTCCGGATCTGCTTCCGCTGTTTTCCGCTGTCCGGCAAACTCCACCGTCACCAAAGAACCGGGGGTCGCTCGGCCCCAAACAGGAACGGGGATGTCGCGCTGCAACACCATGTGGTCAGAAAAAACGGAAGGCAGACGCAACCCTCCTTCCGCTCCATCCACAACGGCAGAAGCCGAAAACAACAACGTCACGGTTAAACAAAAGACGGCCCATCTTTTCATTTTGGTTCTTCCTGATTAAAGCCGCCTGCGTGCAACCGCGCCATGAAGGCCCGGTTGACCGGATAAAAGCAAAGAACGATAAGAGCTGGAATCAGCAATGCCGGCCCGCACAGGAAGGCTGCGGACGAAAGCTTGCGAATAGCCTCCGGAGTTTGAACCTCGCAACCGGAAATAATTCCGACCCATTGCAGCAGACCCCCGACGACCAGATCGCCCAACGCCACACTCAGTTTGACAAAGAAACTCAGAATCGCGGCATAGCTGCCGTCCCGGACATGCCCGTTTTTCCGGAAATCAATTTCTGAAACGTCGGCAATCATGGAGGATGTCAGAGGGACGGTCAGTCCCCATCCGGCCTGAAAGGTCATGGTGAAAAACGCAAAGACCACTACTCCGACGGAAATGGTTCTGCCCGCCAGAGATACCGTCATCTCTGGAGTCGCCAGTCCGCTCCGGAACACCGCGAACAGAATCAATCCGCTTGCGGCGCTCAAGGCGATGCCTAGAAAGCCGATTGTTTTTTTATCGAACCGCTTAACCAGCCGGGCAAGTCCGAGCGAAGCCAGCGCAAAGGTGAAAATAGAAAGCCCCATCACCCAGCTTTTCGCCGATGAAGACAGCTTCATGAAATAGATCATATTGAACGTGTTCATGACGCCGGTCAGAAACATGCCCAGCTGGGCAATACAGAAGAATCCCAGCACCGGCCAGGCCAGCCGGTTACTAAGCACCTGGCCAAAGGTGTGAAAAAAATCCTTTATCCCTTTGCGTTCGACCACATCATGACGATTATCCACAGCATACTTGCGGGTGACCCACGTACAAAGAATCACCAGCGTCAGTGCCAGCAAACCCATTGTCAGACTCATGTGCATGTAGTTGGCTTTGATCAGCCCGCCATCGAGTCGCGTTCCGTCAGCGGCTACACCGTCTTTGAAGAAAACAACCCAGGCCAGCCCGCTGGCAAACAGATTAATGATCTGCGCCAAAAACAGCCGTATGCCCTGAAGGCGGGAGCGATCCGCATATTCGGTACAGACTTCAAAACCGAGTGCGGCATACGGCACTCCGTAAATAGTGGAAGCGGTTCGCAGTAGCATATTCATCGTCAGGATGCAGATAAACAGGGCTAACGGCCCGTTGAACAGCAACGGCACCCGCCAAAGCAGCAAATAAGCCAGCGCCAGCCCGATCCCGCCGGTCAGCATATATATGTGCCGCCGCCCGAACCGGGTGCGGGTATTATCCGAAATGAATCCCATAACCGGGTCGATCACGGCATCCAGCAGCAGCGTTATAGCCAGAACCAGCCCAGCCATGGCGGCATTCATGCCGAGTATTTGCGTGTAAAACAACATGCCGAATCCGGCTACCGACCAGATGGTCAAGGCGGTGGCCCCTTCTCCAAGCGCATAGCCGAAAAGGGTTCTTAGCGGGGCGGGTGCCGGGTGAGTCGTTTTTTCTTTTATCATGATAACTCCTGTTTTTTAGATAAATCGCAACCGCTCCGGCACACCGTCCGCCAGTCAACCGGATACATCAAATATCGTCCTACTGCGTCTATTCTGATTCATCGCGCAATAACTAACCCAGCTGTTGCATCGTACATCAACTATCCGCCGTCATGGCGTCGCCTGTTCGATCACTCGGGTCTGCAAAGATTTAATGTCGAATGCAACACAGCTTTTCGCAAAATTCAGACGAACAAATCCATCTCCCAGATAAAGCGTGTTCAATGATGACCGGAAAGGCACATCAACCGGAGCGCCCTTCTCGCCCGCTTGTACAGTTATGGCGTCGGCATAGATTTTTACACTTAGATCAACCCAATCCTGCAGGTCGCAAAGAACGGTCTGTTTTTGCGAACCGCGGCGGATCACCAGCGACTCCCCGCTGCGCAGGATTTGAAAAGTCGATTTCAAATCGCCGACGGTCAGAATCACCGCCTCAGAACCCTCCATCACTTTAAATCGGAATTTACACTCCAGTGCTTCGCCGGACGCGGGATTCCAGACCGGAGTTTCAATCCCTGCGCCTGTATTACCATACACCCGCAATGCTTCAGTGCCGTCCAGCGCAACTTTTTCAACGGTTCCGTATTTTTCATGCGGAGGAATAGTTACCCGGCTTTCCCACGAGGGATCGCGCGCATCAAAAACAAGACTGTTACCCGGGATCACTTGCGCCGGGCCTTGCTGCGAGAGCTGATCATAGAGCCGCGCATGATTTTCCTGACCGGATATTCCGCTCCACAAAGCCGTAAACCGGAGATCGCCGGTAAAGCCGATCGGGGTACTTCCTGCCCGCCCCTGATTTGCACCGACTCGTACGCGCCAAGATTCCTTCGGCAAATCGACCGGATCAAATTTGATTCGTCCGGTAAGTGCTTGATTGACATAAAAATCCATCCAGCCGTTTTTGCAATCAACCGTAACGCCGAGGTAATACCATCTATGAGCCGGCATGAAGCCGTTATTTTCATAGACGGGAAGAGGCCGATCCGGCGCGTCCATCCTCTTTCGTCCGGGAAGTGTGACACCCAGTCGCCCGCGCATGAACTCAAAGCGCGGGCCGGGCCGCCCCGACCGAGTCTGCATGTCCAGTACGGTTCCTTCGAGCTCAGGAAAAATCCAGGTGCCGAAACTAAATACGGAACTCGCATCGATCTCCTCGTTAAAATCAAAATACTGCGCGCCGTGAAAATGCACCGATTGTTCTGAAGACTTTGGCGCGGCTGTATCCGGATAAGGCAGTTCACGGGGAAGCAAATAAAACCGATCCGGATCCGGTAACGGTGAAATGCGGGTCACAGAAATGGCAGAATTCCCCACCCCGCGGGTATAGGAGACAAATAAATCATTGCTATGCACCGCCAAGTGCGGATAGCTGACGATCGTCTGGCGCCCGCTGATATTCGGGCCGGTTACAAAATTCTTTCCGCCGCCCCGATTGAAAAAGAGCGAAATGGCATTACGATCACGAACGAACTTTGGCTGCAGATTGGGCCAGGCGTTATGAACCATAATAAACCGTTCATCGGCAACAGGCGGTTTCGTAGAAGCCTGATTCTGACGAATCACATGCATACGGGAAATCACCGTCTGAATTGGAACATATTCCAGTGCGCCCCAGGTGACTCCGCCGTCACCGCTTTCAGCATACATCAGTATTTCCGATTCTTACGGACCGCATTGACTTTTTATACGCTGGTCGTTATTGCGACAGAACATCGCCACCTTCCCGCCCGGCAACTCCCATACCGTCGGTTCCCACGGAATCCAGCGCTGTCCATCCGGCGTTGTTCCTTCTGAATAGTGCCAAGTAGCTCCGGCATCATCCGAATAAATAACGGAAGCCCGCTTCTCATTCTTCCACACCTCCGTCGTCGGGGCGTCCGCCAGCTTTGGCCCGATCAGGATAACGGGCACAAGGTACCGTCCCGTACTTAACTTTACTGGATTCTGCATCGGAAGCATCCGCCAGTCTTTCCCGTCGAAATGCGCATCCGGACTGCCGTTCCAAAGCAGACGACGGTTTATCCACCGGCCATCCGCTTTGCTAAGCCGGGAAAAATAGGTGCCGTAGAATTCGTCATGCTGAGATCGTTTGAACGACAACTGGCTCCAGAAACACCACAGCTCATTTTCGTGAACAATGGTTGTCGGCTGCCATTGGACCAGACTGCATGGAACCGGGTTTTCAGACCGACCGGCGCTTTTGAACGCCTCCTCCGGGGCGGACCATGTTTTTGCGTCCGCACTGGTGCTCATGTAGATCGTTTGCCCCGGTTGCGACTCGGCATACACCTTGTTCGCATTCCACAAACAAACCCACCGCCCGTCAAAAAAGGCGATTGTGCTACAATGGTTATATTTCAATTCCGAGGTGCTCGGATCAACCACGGTGCTGCGGGTAATCTCCGGTTGATACAGTTGATAGGAATTCCATTGCGAACGGGATGCCGGCTGAACGTTTAAAACCGCGCTCTGTTGCGCCACACACGGGGCGCAAAGGATGAAGCAAAAAGCGCCGTTTAAAACGGCCCGGGGAAAACTTTTTTTCTGATTTTCAAATTTCATAAAATATATCCACGTTGAAGCACTGACCCCCAGACAAACTCCCGAAGGTAACAACCAAAATACCCAATCCGCGCATCAATCAGCAGCGCAGAAGCCGCATTGTAAAAACTCCTCTTGTCTGAAAAATTCCCTCCGGCCAGCGTTTCCCGCGGCACAAGCCACGGGGAATTCTGCGCCGGTTTTGTTAATCAGGTTTGATCCCATAAGCTTGCCGGTAAATCGCATCTTCATTCAGCACAACATCAAACAGCCGAACGTCGTCTATCTTCCCGGCGAAATAAGACTCAGAAGTTTCGTCCCGTCCGATGAAAATCGGTCCGCTGTCATAGTTGATGCCATATACTGAACCGATATTGTTAGTCGCTCTGCAACTCCCGTCGACATAGAGCTTCAGCAATCCCGTGCTCTGGCTAAATGTTCCGGCGTAATGATGCCAAGCTTGAATATCAAACCCTGCGCCCAGATCATACTCGACCGTCTTCCACAACCCAGTGCTTTGCGTATTCCATATCCCGAACCTCAGTGTCTTAGTATCCACAACCGGGTAGAGCACAAACGCCGGGCATCTCGAAATCAGGCCGCCGGTTGCATTCCAGGTTGCTGCATCACTCTTTGCCCAGCAAGCGACCGTAACCGCACTCCCGACCGACACAACATTTGAGGCTTCCGCATAATCACCGTTGCCGTCCAGTACCAACGCGGCAGGATCTAAGGCGCTGTTTCTGGTATCCTTTGCATACCCCGCCCCGCCGCGCAGAACTGCCGTATTCCCGTACCCCGAAAAGTCCAATGCATTGTTGTTAAACCGCCACCAGCCTATCTTATGGGCGTATTCCCGCACCCGGGTCTGCACCGTGCTGATGTCATAAGCCATACGGGATGTAGAAGCCATCACATTGCTAACGACATCGTCCCGGTACCCTTCTCCCAGAAACATCCACAGGGCATCCGGCATACTGGAAATCGTTATGCAGTTGCCGATATGATTCAAACGAGCGGACACATTGGTCCGTGTGATGAACATCTCAACGCGGTTCCACTCATTTGTCGGAAGAACGGCTCCGCAGTCATTCGTAACGGTGGAACTCGCCAAATAAAGCCGACCGTTGTTATATTTCAGTCGAACCTGGTTGTTGTAGTCCCCACAGGTGAAAACAGTCCCCGGCTGGTTGTAAAAAGCCTGGAACGAAAAGGCCACGTCAACGACGTCGCCCTCAATAATTTCATGCTGATGCACATCCAGCCCGGAGCTCATCTGACCGTTGAGGTACAGGATATTGTTGCTATTCGAATATGTTCCATTCCAACTCTCGGAAGGGAGTGTAAATGCGTCTAAGTTATAGTCGATCGGATTATAATAGACTGCAGCTCCCGGCGATGGAGCCGTCGACGGACCGGCGGCGTTAAACCCGAATTCATCCCGGCATTTATTGAAAAGATGATTGTGGTTTGCTTCTGTCAAATACGTGTTCGTGTAAAACTCAAACAGCCTGATTTTTCCCCAGAAGCCCGAATACGTCGCATCCGAAAATGTGTAGTTGGACGTTAGAAAAGTTCTTCCCAACTGCATGTTAGCCAGCGCGGGGAGATTAACGGTACCGGTAAAGCTTGTTTGCCGATGCCAGTAAAATTCCTTGGCCGCGTTTGTCGAATTCAAATCGAGTCCACGTACATAAAAATCAACCGTCTTGTTCGTCAGGTCGCAACTGACTCCCCAATAGTACCATTCGTCGTTGGGGGGCCAAGCCTTTGGGGCGTACGATGTATCGCCCGTATTGGTCGGAACCCCCGGAGAAACGATTCCAATGCCGGGAATATCTAAAGCCGGCTGTGTCCTGTAGCCGCGAAATAAAACACCCGAGTTGGTGCCCTGACTATTCTTCGTATCGGCTATCGGGCCAAAAATGCTGTGATAAACCCATGCCCCGATACTAAACTTCGTCCCGAACGCAACCGTATTATTACATGAAATATATTGTTCCCCCTGGAACCGGTAAAGTCCATTGGTTTCCAGCGCGGGCCGATAGGTGTCGTTATACGCCCGTTTGCGCGGAAAGACATAATTGGTGTTGATATCCGGCAGCGGAGACACTTGCGTGATACGAATACTGTTATTCCCGATCCCCGTCGACCAGCTAACCCGGCACGAATTTCCATCCATCCAAATTTTCGGATAACCAGCCAGTCTGTAATCTGAAAACATCAGCCCCGGAACAAACTGTGATCCTCCTCCGCGATTGAAAAACAGGGACAGGCCGAAGCGGTCGCGGCCGTTGCTGTTTTTGCCCACAGGTTGCTGGTGCGGCCAATCATTGTAGGCCATAATATACCGGTCCCAAGTTGCCGGCTCGATCCCCATACTGAACGTTGCCCGGTTGACCTGCATTAACGAAACCAATCCATCCAGCGGAACCTTGATCGGATCAAGCCAAGTAATACCGCCATCATTGCTTTCAGAATACCACAAGGCTTCTGCCGGGCTAATACCATTGATCGAGGCGCTATCTAAGTTGTTGTTACATCTAAACATCATCCCAACATTTCCGTTCGGCCTTTCCCAAACCGTTGCCTCCCAAGGAGCCCACTCTTTATCAGGGATCGTCACACCCGCACTCCACTGCCATGTACTCCCCTCATTATCGGAGTACAAAACTGAGGCCCGCTTAATGTCCGTCCAAGTAACTCCCGGGGGAACATTGGAGGCATCCGACCCAAACAGAATGCCTGGCACCAATACCCGTCCGCCGCTGAGTCGCACCGGATTTTGTGTAGGAAATACCCGGTACTTATTCGTACCGATAACAACATCAGGGTTTGAGTCCCAAAGCAGGCGAGTATTGGTCCATTTGCCGGTAGGACTGCTCAAAATGGAAAAATACGAGCCGTATTTGTTCGACTCCCAACCGGTTGAAAGCTGTGACCAGAAGCACCACAACTGATTGCTGTCCGCACTGAGTATGAAATTCGGCTGCCATTGAACCCCGTTTATGCATGTGATCGCATTCGCACTTCGATTCGTCGAAGCAAAGGCCAGCTCAGGCGCAGGCCAAGCCATCCCATTTGTGCTTACACTCATATATATTTTCTGGCCGGGCTCCGATTCCTTCGGAGACAGATTGCCCGTAAACATTGCAATCCATTTATCCTGAAACTTGACGGCCACCGAGCAGTGTTTGTAACGAAGGTAATTTGTGTTATTATATGGGCTGTCATAATCGCAGACTACGCTGTCCACCATCTGAGTGGGATTGTAGATTACATAATCGGTTTGCCACGGGAAAGATGAGGCGCCTCCCGGCATACCGATCAAGTTTTCAATCTCCAGACTGTTTAGCGCATGGTCATAGATGCGGACATCGTCCAGATAACCATCGAATGCGTCTGTTGGCGAATTCGTGCATACAAATCCGATAGTAAATTCCGCAAATGACACATTATAATTCGCTTGAAGTGCTGATTCCTTTTCGAGCACTAACTCCGGATTGGATTCCGCACAGTTATAGCGGTAAATCCGATTTGTCATCGCCGGCCTATCAAAAACAACCGCCACGAAACTCCATGTACCGGTAGGCGCCACGTAAGCCGCCCGGGCAGGATTACTGACTAGCAGTGCGTTCGTGCTATAGGTTCTAATCTCACGCGGAGTGCCGCGATCCTGAACGTACATATTCCATCCGGCAGCCAGCGGGGTTCCGTAATTATCACCCGTGGACGACGGAGCCTGGCCGACGCGCCTCATCCAGAATGTGGCCGTCCAGCTGTTGGTGCCGATCGCCAGCCGATTTGCATTGGAAATAACGAGCCCGGAGACCGTGCTTCCGCTGTTGTTCAAAAATAAACACCCCGCTCCAAAAGCAGGAGTATCGGTGCTTATCACGGGCGCCCCTCGAGGAGAACCCCCGCAATAAGAACCGGATTCCGCGCTGGAAAAATCATGGTCAAATGTCCAGTGAGCCACCTGTCCGTCGTTGGTTGCGACAGGGCGGCTATAAATAACAAAAGTCATTCCCGCAACCATTTGGGAGCAGGAAATAACCAAGACCATCTTTATTACAGCACCGATGCGCCTTGTAAACTTTCTATATGATGCGCTATTCATGCCGCCCTATTTTTTATCGAACCTATCACAGAACACCCCGCGATATAACGGGGATGAATACGTCCCTCGGCAGGGGTTCGAAAGGGGATGTGCCCCTTGACGAGAAATCTACATTGCACTTAAAATTCATCCTTCCAAAGTCCACTTTGTTTCATTTTTTAACCTGCGTGGTGAGTCTTGAAATATCAATCACATAGCGACTCTGTCCGAACAGACGCTCGGCGGGATACCCGTCACCCAGATAAACTCGCCCACTGAAGCCTGAGGCTGGCAGAAATTCTTTGGTCTGGCCGTCCACATCCACCAGAATGCGCTTTTTATTCACGCTCAGTTTCACATCGTGCCACGACTCAAAGCTGAACGGCCCCGCTGCCTGCCATTTGCCGTCGATACAAATATTCAGCCGATCGGGGGTTTCCTTGGAATACCCCAACAGGATCTGTCCGTCACCGACACTGGCAAGCCGGATCATTTTCCGGTGTTCGGTATTTTCAACTTTCACGGGAAACCGAATTTCCAGTGTATCCGTTTCCGGGCTGACCGCATCCGCATCCACTCCGGCGGCGGCATTGCCATACAAACGCAACATCTCACGGCCGTTTTCGGCAAAAACCTCTGTACGCCCTTCCGGCTGAGGGTCTTCAAAGTTCCCCATACCGCGCCGATCGCCGCGCGGAAACACATAATATTCAGACTCTTTCGGCAATGGGTTCACGATTGCACAACGCAGTTCATGACCTGCGTCATAGGTGTAGGCGACGTACAGCTTACCGCCGTGTGTCAGCGCCTGAGGGTATTGAACCTGCACATCGCGCCCGACGATACTGTTGCCAGCAACAAAATCATCTTCACCCGTCCGGCTGAAAAAGAAGGCCAGATTGCGGCGGTCGCGCCAGTTGACCTCTTTGCGGTAATCGTCGTGATGCACCATCAGCCGCCGTGAACCGTACTGCCCAGTCCAATGTCTTGACTGGAGCGTGCGGGTACTGCTCTTTTCCCACGGGCCCATCGTCGTGCCTTCTTTATCCCCGACCGCCGCAAACAACCGGTTGCCGGCTGTCCGGACAAAAGCCCGCACGCGGCCATCGGCTTGGAGCACATACGCCGGCTCCCATACTCCGACAAACGCGTTACCGTATGGATCGGCCGGAGGGTTTTCTTTGATCAAAGTTCCTTCCTCGATCTTCCAGGTTTTTCCTTCATCGTCGCTGACCAGCGCCACGCTGTATTTCTTCATCTCCTGCCATTTCGCAAAACTAACGCCGGTCTGGCAGTAGGCATTATCCTGGATAATGAGGGGAAGCATGATGCGTCCATTCGGCAATACGATCGGGTTGTTGCAAGCGAACGGCATGTATTCCATGCCGTCCATCATCACGCCGGTTTGGATAACCCGGTCCGTCCATTCCCCGTCAGGGTCTTTAAGCACCGAAAGATGGATGGCGGAATTCGGCTCTTCACCCCAGAAAAACCAGAGTTCTTCATTCTTCCAATTAAACAGTCCGCCCTGCCATTGAATATTGGCCTGCGCATATTTGCCGCCCAACACAGAAGTCGCTGGAGTTGCACGGAATGGATCGCTCCATGTTTTTCCGTCCTTGCTCCACGATATATAGCAGGCCTGTCCGGGCTGAGCTTCGCTGAAGACCGTATTCGCGTTGAAGGTGGCATAAAACCGCCCTTTAAAATGCTCAATGGCCGCTACATGACGGTACTTCAATCCCTTCTGATTAAACCCGGCAATGACATGGTCGGAGATTTCCGGCTGATACACGCTGTAGGTGCGGACGGTGCTCTCTAATTTTCCCGCGACACGGGATTCATCTGAAATCGAATTACATGCGGTAAATAGCAACGCCATCCCCAGCACCCCGGCACCCGAAAGATTTTTATACTGGAACATCCCAACCTCCCAATTTATTATTTTTCTGTTTTTAAACTCACTAGATGAATCCCGAGTTTACAAACTATATTTTCGAACGACTTCTCATTAATTCGATTATATCTTCCGCGTCTTTGCGGTCTTCGCAGGAAACTTCTATAAAGGCGCTGATCCGACCCAGGTTTTCTATATTTCTACGAACCTGCTCACTTGTACCGCTTATTAATAATCTGGATGTCCCTGTTTTCGATATGATTTCAGGAATATTTTCAATCACCGGAACCGTCTTCGGGTCGTTGGCGATATCGACTAATACGATGTTTGGAATCGTGACCATATCGGGAATATGATGCATTTTTTCATTATGAATATGATAGAATACTGTTTTGTAGCCGGTTGCCAGCTCTCTCTCATAAGGCAGTGCAAATTCACGATAGATTTCAGGCGAACACATAACCGCCGTATCGATTGAAACATGGCCCAAGCAGTCGGGACCGACCCACCCCCCGCTAGTGCGGCCGAACACATGCCCGACTTCCGCCCGGTCCGCCCATG
>JBAWXO010000008.1:0-14517 GCA_037144035.1 Kiritimatiellales bacterium | reverse complement strand
AGGGCTCAGCGCTAGCCAGCACTGTTTTTTAAACTGCTTATGGGACTACAGTGATAATAGTAACAAAAAAATGTTGCTGTAGTTTGGGAAACGGATTATAAGCAATAGATATTGAATGCAGTTGTATTCCAAAAAGAGGAGTAAAAGATGAATAAAATATTGTATAAAATTGCACTCGCATCGTTGATAATAGGGGCTTCCGCTTCGGCGGAACGGATCGCATCCGAGTCGTTTTTAAATGGCGGCGCGGGCTATAATGATACGGCAAATTTTGCTGCAGCACCCAACACCACCGTTCTGGCCGGAACCACGGGGTTCACTAACACGGCCGGTAAAATTTGGCAGTGTGGCACAGCGACAATACGACCCAGAAATTATACTGGATTGACCCATGCTTTGGTGCAGGGAACCACAGAAAACGGGCTTGTTTTTGCTATACCTGCGAACGATACCAAAGAGGTCAAGTCCGCTCAAGGGCGTGGCTCAAAAAGAGTGTTGGCCGCCGCTCCTGCCGGCTCGAGTTTTTATATGAGCGGGCTGGTTAGCCTGGGAGGATCACTGGCGAATCTAGATGCCAGCGAAAGTGTCGCCATGGGCTTAAACAATTCTTTTGTAAATTTAACCTGGAATGTTGGGCTGGGTATGCATCTCGGTTTGACCAGAAATAGTGCAGGCGATGTTTATCTGGCTGCATTTGCTGCGGGAAATACATATACGTTGGGTTCCAAACTGACTCTCGCGCAGGCAGCAGAGACCCAGATGATCGTTTTGAAGCTTGATATAGATACATCGGGTAATAACGACACGCTGACAGCATGGATTGCCCAGCAGGGATCCACAAATCTAACCGAAGTTTTAAGCCAAACGGGTTTTGATACTGGTGTGACCTCGGACCTAAGTGCCTTTGTTGTTCAGAGTGTAGGCAATCCGGCGAATACCCTTGCACCGGGTGCAAAATTGGATGAGTTCCGTTTTGGGACGACCTTGCAGGATGTGACGATCGCGGCGATTCCATCAAAATAATTTCAGTTGAATATGCGGATAAGGGTAACAAAAACCGTTTCAACCTGCCGCCAGGCGGATTTTATTAAGCATAGGAGACGCTGACACCGTCAGCTCGAAACAAGGAAACCGGGGAATACATTATGAAAAATACAAGTAAAAGATTAGCCGCCGTACTAGCGGCTGTATTAGCGCTGAGCAGCTCAGTGCAGGCACTCGACGGAACCTGGACGAACCGCACCAGCGGGCTGTTCTGGGGAACGGCCGGCAACTGGTCCGGCGGAACCATCGCCGACGGCAGCACCTGCACGGCAGATTTCAGCACGCTGGACATTACAGCCGATACGACAGTTCGTATCGATGGGCAGAAAATCATCGGTAATCTTATTTTTGGTGATACCGCTACAAATACAGCCGCCAGCTGGATTCTGTCCACCAACTCCTCGACGGCCAATACTCTGACGCTCAGCAACAGCAACCCGACGATTACCGTGAATGCACTGGGCACAACCAACCGTGTACTTATCAGTGCTGTTCTCGCCGGCTTGCAGGGGTTGACCAAAGAAGGGGCGGGCACCTTGACCCTGTCTGCCAATAATACCTACAAAGGTGCCACGCGGGTCAGCGCCGGTAAGCTGAGACTCGCAACGCAGGGACTGGGAATCGGCGGCTACCCCATCCTGCTCGCCAGCACAAACATCACGGTTGCCAATGGCGGCACGTTTTCTATCGGCGGTGACGGTGGCGCCACCAATCCCGGAATGACTTTGGCCAGCGGCACGATACTTACGGTTCAAAACGGCGGTACGCTGAGTTTGGACAAGCTGGTAGCGGCTACTAAAACGTATGCACAGTTCGATACCGGATCCACTCTGTCCGGTACCGGGCAGTTTCTGGTTTCTTCCACCAATACGGCGACGAGAAACGCGATGACCATCGGGTCACTTTCCGCTAATGACACGGGTGGTATTGGTTTTCGCCCGGATTTTACGACCAATCCGGTCGTGACACTGGCGTTTGACGGCACTGGTAGCGGGGCTTCGATCAAAGCACTTCAGTTCACGACCGGACAAGGGGGTCAAATCTCGCTCGGCATTCACAACTATAATCTGGACATCGCGGACAGTGCGTCAACGACCAACTATGATCTGACCATCGGAACACTGACCCTTACTCCGGGTACCAGCACCCAAACGCGTGTCGTGAACAAGTGGGGACCGGGCACCGTGCTGGTCACCAACAATCTGGCCGCCGCTTCCGCAAGCTTCGATCTGAACATCACAGCGGG
Organism: Kiritimatiellales bacterium; assembly: GCA_037144035.1. Lineage (GTDB taxonomy): Bacteria > Verrucomicrobiota > Kiritimatiellia > Kiritimatiellales > Tichowtungiaceae > Tichowtungia. The sequence goes on along the minus strand of JBAWXO010000008.1, from coordinate 12,227 downwards.
CCGGATGATCTTTGGCGGCTCCGTGCGCCTGAAGAGCCTGACCGTGGGTGCCTCCGGCACGTTCCAGATCGGCAACGGTGGCGCAACGCCGGCGACCAGTACTTTTGATTCGCTAAATCAGAACTCCGCTACCGGCACCTTTAAGTTCGTTTTCGGTACGAATGGCGTCGGTACCATCAATGTAAACAACACGATGGATCTGTCCAACGCCAGGATAGTCGTGGATGGCACCGCCTATACCGGTGCCGGCGGAACTTTTACACTGTTTGATTCGGTGAATTTGGTGAGCCTGGCGGATACCAATAACATCATGATTACCGGTTTCGGCTTCAAAACGACCCATATCGTACAGGATCAGACCGATGGGAAGGACTGGGTTCAGCTGGTGGTTGATCCGGAGCCATCCAGTCAAAGCGGTTTGTTCGTGAAGCTGGTGATGAGTGAAACTTCCGCACAGCGGATTAAGGTTCTTCAACTGGGCTCGCTCACGAATGCCCCCGCCTCAATGGATGCCATCGGGTACACGAGTGGATATGTCGCCACTGAAAATTTAAAAGCAATTTATTACGACACACTGGACTGGAAAGGTTCACCCACCAAAGTTTTTGCCTGGCTGGGGTTCCCAACCAACCGCACCGGCAAGGTGCCCGGCATCGTGTTGGTGCATGGCGGCGGCGGGACGGCGTATAAGGAATGGGTAACGAACTGGACCGCCCGGGGATTTGCCGCCATCAGCATTGCCGTCGAAGGGCAGACGGACGTGTCTGTCGGCGTGAACAGCTGGCAGCAGCACGCCTGGCCCGGACCAAAGCGCATTGGCATCTACGCCGACTCGGCGGAGCCGCTGGCCGATCAGTGGATCTATCATGCGGTCGCGGATACGGTGCTGGCTAATTCACTGCTGCGCTCCCTGCCGGAGGTGGATGCTGATAAAGTCGGAATCATGGGCATTTCCTGGGGCGGCGTCATCTCCAGCACCACCATGGGAATCGATGGCCGGTTTGCGTTCGCTATCCCGACGTATGGCTGCGGACATCTGTTCGATGCGCTTGGCTCGTCCTTTGGCGCCGCGCTGGGGGCTAACGAGCTTTACAAACAGGTTTGGGATCCCATGGTGCGTATGTCGCGGGCGCAAACACCGGCGCTTTGGCTTTCGTGGCCGACGGATCCGTTTTTTCCGCTGGATTGCTTGGCCGCAACGTACCATGCGGCACCCGGACCTCACATGGTGTCGCTCATTCCCGGCATGGGCCACTCACATCCGGCGGGCTGGAATCCTCCAGACAGTTATGCCTTCGCTGAAAGTATTGTTCGGGATGGACAGCTTTGGTGCCGCCAGATCAGCGCGCAGATTTCTCAGGGGGTTGTCCGCGTTGAGTTTTCATCAACCAATACGCTGGATCGGCCGGTGCTGATTTCGACGACGAATACCGGTTTTACAGGTTCCCGGACCTGGGTCGAGTCGCCTGCCGCCATCGAGCAGAACGGCAGTGTCTGGCACGTTACCGCCACCAATCCCGCCGGAACCACCGCATGGTTTGTCAACGTGCGTAACGGGAATCTCACAGCGAGTTCTGATTATCAGGAATAAACCTAAAAAGGAAAATGGAGCCACTGAGTTTCACGAATACCCGCGAATAATGAATGAGTTGCAAATAGTAATATGGGATTAATTTAAAGAGTATTAATTTTTTTTACAGAGCAACGAATGACAACAAAGTAGATTCAAAAACCCTTGAAAATAAAGGCTCTCCCTGCATCCGGTTCTTCCTTGGGGTTCCTTCGTTACCTTCTGTTGAAAATATTGTTCAGATTAATTTCGTATAAGTCTCTCATGGTTTTAGTGAACTGAAGCGGATTGTTTGTGCAGATGAGGCCGATTGATTTTATGGGTGATGAGTGTCCATTAGTGAAGATTAGCGGTTAGTTCATTTCTGTATTTAGGATAAAAGGGTTGAACAGGGAGAATGGCGAAATGAATAAAAAATCAATGGGGTGCTGTGTGTTGGGTTGTGTGTTTTTGGCGGTCAGTCTCGCCGGGGCGGATCCGGTTCCGCCGTCCGTAGCCTCTCCAGTTTCTTTCAAGGTGTCGCGGATGTTCGGTAATGACATGGTTCTTCAACGGGGTCAGAAGGTTCCAATATTCGGAACAGCTCCGGACGGAGAAACCGTCACCGTGTGTTTTGCCGGCCAGAGCAAGTCAGTAACAGCTCAAGCGGGCCAGTGGCGGGTTTGCCTTGATGAATTGCCGGCAGATCGGACCGGAAATGATCTTTCGGTGACATGCGGCGGATCTCAGATTAATTTCACCAATGTCGTCGTCGGGGAAGTGTGGTATGCTGGCGGCCAGTCGAATATGGGAGTTCAACTCTGGTACGCTGAGAAACTTCCTGCCATGGACACAGCCTTTCCGGCGGCGGATCACCGGGGGATAAGGAGATTTGCGGTGACTCTGATGACGGATCCCGGACAGGAAGATGGCGGTTCGTGGAGCGTGGTGACGGCCGCAAACGCCGGAAAAATGTCCGCCGTGTGCTATTACTTTGCAGACAATCTGTCTGCCGCGCTGGATGTGCCGATCGGGATGATCGAGTGTCACTGGGGCGGCACCCTAATTGAGTCGTGGATGAATCCTGCTTTGCTGACGAACAGCCCAGAACTCGCCTATGCCGTTGAAGCCCGTAAGGCCAAGCAGACGCTCAGGCCAAATGATGGACAGCGCACGGAGCGGAACATTCCCGGAATTTTGTTTGAAGGCATGACCGCCAAAGTGCTCCCCTACGGGATTAAAGGAATGCTCTGGTATCAGGGCGAGCATAATGCCAATGCGCCGGAACTCTATCCGGAACTCCTTCGGAGCTTGGTTGGCGATCTGCGCGCCCAATGGGGGCAGGGCAACTTCCCTTTTTATATCGTGCAGCTGCCGAAGTTTACTAACGGAAACTGGCCGGTCATGCGCGAAGCGCAGATGAAAGCCAGTCAGATGATTCCCAATGCCGATATCGTGGTGACGATTGATACTGGGGCGGTCGTAGAAAATCGGACAGTGGATCCGATGGGCCCGGCACATCCGCGGGATAAGCGGCCGGTCGGCGAGCGGCTGGCACTGCTGGCGCGGGCCAAAACGTATGCGGAAAAGATCGTTTATTCCGGTCCGCGGGTTCAGTCATGCAAGCTGATTGGATCTCAGGTGGAGATTTCCTTCGACCACACCGGCAGCGGGCTGACGGCGCTGGGTGCGGGACTGCCGGGGTTTGAAGTCTGCGGGGAAGATCGGGTGTTTAAATCGGCGGAGGCGGTCATCGTGAAGGACAAGGTAATGGTATCCGGCGTCGAAGTTCCTGTTCCGGTAATGGTGCGTTATGCTTGGAGCAAGGCACCCGAACTTTCGCTGGGTAACCGCGAGGGCCTGCCGGCCTTTCCGTTCAGAATCGATATTGCCAAACAAAGTCCATAGAGTCGTTGCGGTGAATCTGTTTTATGCTGACGAGAAGAGGCGGAGTTAAAAACCCTCCGGTTGTTGAAATTGTCGCAGAACACTGCAGGTGCCTGTCACGCCGAAGCTGGCGAAGGCGGAAGGCCGGGGCCTCTGGTGAGCGCAGTTCTGTGGGTGCGGACAGTATAACAGCGCCTCTCCCTTCTGCGCCTTGAGTGACCGAAGGGGAGCGGTACAGACATCAGCGCCAATAATTAGCCAGCCATGGCGCGGGCCGGGTGCGGTAATGAATCTTTTTGCTTTGGTAACCGTGGAGGGCTTCGTCCGGATCCGGTTTGCCATGGAAGGCGAGAATACGCACGCCCTTTGGCAGAACAGGCGGCAGGAGCAGATTGAACGGGAAGGGGCGAATGCTGTGGCGCTTGAAGCTGCGAACCCATTTTTCCGGCCACCAAGTTCGCTCTTTCATCGCATAGGTCAGAAAAGCCTGCTCTGTGGAGAAAATACTGTGGTCAATGGCTCGTTCTTTTTCGCGCAGAAAGGTGTCGCAGATATACTGTGATTTTCCCGCTTCAAAGCGAAAGACCGATGAATTTCCGATGGCCGGACGTTTCCGGAAGAGCTGTTTGCGCCGTTCAATCCAGTTGTGGATGATGACGTTTTTACCCGGCATGTAATCGAAGAAGCAGTCAATGTCGTCGAAGATGGCGATGTCGATATCACAGAAGAGCGTGGGCCCTTTCAGGTTGGCGAAACCATCCGCAGTGATCAGAAGTTTCAGGAAGACGCTTGGCCAACCGGGAATGCCGGGATTTTCAGGAATCGGAGCCGTCTCTATGCCGTCGGTCAGGCCGATTGGATCGTCGGTGATGCAAACAAATCGAAAAGGGCGGCGCAAATATTTTTTGACTCCGGCATAGAGATTGTTGACGTAATGAACGCCGTAGCGCGTTCCCCATTTGAAGCAGATTACATTTACCAGTTGATCATTCATTTACACCTCATATATCACAATTTGCAGGCTGGCTTTGGGTGCGTTGCGCAAGCAAAGCTTTTTCATACACATCGATGGTTGTTTCAACCATTTTTTCCAGCGTGAAGCGGCCGAGGACATATTCTCGCAGGCCGATGCGCGGAATGTCTTTCTGTTTGCGGATCGCCTCGGCCAGTTCGTTCACACTGCTGGGAGACACAAGAAACCCGTTAAGCCCTTCTTCGATGATATCGAGGGCACCACCGTGGCGAGTGGCGATCACCGGAGTATTCATGGCCATGGCTTCGACCAGCGTGCGTCCAAAACTTTCCGGCTTTTTGGAGCAGGAGACCAGGGCGTCGCTCAGAGCGTAGATTTCCGGCATCTGACTGTGACTTCCGACGAAGATAATGTGCTTTTCCACATACAGTTCTTTGACCAGCGCCAGTAGCCGTTCGTAATACGCCTGCTTATCGTGCCGTACGCCGCCGACAATCACTCCGCAGATATTCGGAATCTTTTGTGCGCAATCGGCGATGGCGCGAATGAATGTTTCATAATCCTTCAGCTCTGTAATGCGGCCGACTGCGGTGACGACGAACTTTCCATTCAGACTGTATTTCGTTTTGAACGAGGTTGTCCATGCGCGGTCGAGGTTTTCCGGATCAAACTCCGAAGGATCAATTCCCCGGTGGATGACGGTGATTTTTTCATCCGGTGTGTCGTAGTTTTTCTGAATGTATTCTTTGACCGGATGGCTGACGCAAATGACCGCATCGCCTTTGGTCATGATCGCACTGTATCTGCTGACGCTGTTAAAACCGTGAACGGTGGTGATGAACGGGATTTTCAGCTTCTTGCTGGCAAAATAACAAAGCCAGGCCGGAACACGGCTGCGGGCGTGGAGAATGTCAGGATTAAGTTTTAAGAGTCCTGTTTTAAGTTTTAGGACTCGTTGGAAAAAGGTGAGCGGGTTTTTGGAGCAGACATCAAAGGTGATGTGTCGTCCACTGTCTTTTTCAATTTGCGCGGCCTGACTGCCGCCAGCGGAGATGACGGTGCTCTGGTGTCCGCGTTTAACCAGTTCGCGGCTCAGCTCAACGGCGCCGCGTTCGACACCGCCCTGATTCAGTTCTGGAAGTATCTGGACAATATGCATAGGGGGAAAGTTATCAGTTATCGGTTATAAGTTATAAGTTATTTTGATTGGGATTTTTCAACGGCTTCGAAACTCCCGCGATTTCTCTCCATCATGCGAGGAGGTGGTGAAGACGATTTCCTCGGTCAGAACGATTCGCGTCCATTCGCGTTAATTAGCGGGTCAAGTTTCTCGTTCAACAAGGCAGAAAGGTCGATTTTGCGGTTTGCCGCGCCGAGGGTGCCGTCAAAAACATGGACAGCGTTGAGCTTTTCCAACCCTTGGATGAGTTCCTGAAATTTATTGGGCGTTTTGATCTGGCGGTTCATCAGAATTTCGACCGCCGCGCTTCCAAAGCTGGCGCATTCGCTGACCATCGATGCCGAGTCGCTGGTGACGAACAGCCGGTCGCACAACTTAATGAAAGCCGGAACGGGATTATACGGGTCGCGCGAGTTGATGAGTTTGTAGTCAAAGGGCAGAGACTCAATCACAGCTTCCACGTTGGCCGGGGTGCGGCGCGAGGTGGTCACCCAGCGTTCGCATCCTTCGGTGAGCGCAAAGGCCTGCTCCAGCTGTTTTTTCAGCGCGGTAGCATCGATTATTGATATGGCATTGGGCCCGCCGATGATAAATCCAACTGCCGCCGGCTTGGCCGGGTTACATATTTTTTTAAACTGATCTGCTTTCTCAACGAAGAACGATTTGTCGGCGGCGCAGAGATTGAGCGGCAGTTCGATAATGTTTGCCCGTTTCGGCGGATGATCATAAGCGGGGCAGAGGATTCGTGTGAAGTCGGGGCGGTACCCTTTCGGATTCAGAATGGCAATGTTCGGGATTCTCAGTTTCCGGGCCATCACTTTGTTCGGATAGAACGTTGTTGAGCCAGCCGAAATGATCAGATCAAAACCTGAAACTTGAAATTTGAAACCTGAAATCTTGAAGATGGCATCCGTATAGATGTTGAGATGATCGAGTAAGTACGAAAACACTTTGGCCGGTTTCCAATGATAGGAAACCGTGGCGGTTTCAGAGTCCAGCCCGAGGTGCCGGCAGAGGGCAACGGACTGGTTCTCGTGACCCGGCTTCCCGTCGGTTAGAATAAGCGCTTTCATCAAAGTCTCCAGCGGTTATGCATCCAGAACCACTGATCCGGATACTGCCGGATGGTCTCTTCGATGACACGCTGATACTGCTGGGTCAGTTTTTGAATCTGTTCTTCCTTTGGCGATCCGTCATCCTGCCAGTTGATCGCATCGCCGACAATCAGTTTGTAGCGCCGCCGCGCAGTCTTCACCAAAAAAACCGGGATGACCAGTGGATGGAAGCGCATTTGCAATACGGCACAGGAGGCCACGGCCAGTACTTCGCGCCCGAAAAAATGAACCGGAACACCTTCTGTTGGTCCGATTTTCTGGTCAATCAGAAAGGCGACCGCCTCGCCGCGTTTCAGCGCCTTGACCGTATTCAGCATAGCGTTTTCTTTGTAAAACACCCTGTTACCGTGCCGCATTCGAAGCGGAGTCACAATGCGGTCGTCAATCAGCCGATTGCTTCCCTGGCGGGCGATGATATGCGATTCCAGACCCTGCAACGCACCATATTGCGCCATCAGCTCCCAGTTCCCGAGGTGGCCGGTGATATGGAGCGCACCTTTATCTGCTGCATTGCGCAAGGCGATATATTTTCCCAGTTGCGAATCGTCCACCATGGAAAGAATTTCATCCCGGCTCAGCTTGTTGGCCATGAGTAGAAAGCTGTCGCCAGTGAACTCAGCCATATTAAGGAACGCCCGCCAGGCGATGGCCCAGTGCTCTTTCCGGCTTTTTTCCGGAAAGGCGAGCTCCAGATTTTTAATTGTCAGGCTGCGACGCCGGAAACTGATCAGGAAAAAAAACGCACCAAAGAGCCGGAAGAATCCTTCAATCAGCCGTTTGGGCAGGATTTTCAGCAGGCCAATCATCCCGCAAAGAAGCGCGTATTCTGTTTTCTCTCTAACCGGATTCATCCGTTTCCAGTCGGGGTCAGCAGATTATTCAGGTAAAGTTGCGTGATTAGATCGCAGTCGAGGCGGTGGCCCGCTTTGTACGAGGTGATCTCGCCGACAAAGCGCGCATCGGGAATCAGCGCGACCGCCGCGAGCAGATCCAGCACGCCGCGGTGCCAAACCGGCTCCAGCGATTTTCCGTTACGAACCAGTCGCGGCTGATTGTGATAGCGAGTTTTGCGCGCGATCAGAATGTTCTGATCGGTGTAGCCGAGGTTGCGGATGTCGGCAAAAATCTTGCCGATCGTTTTGCAGTAAAGTGTTTTCCCGTACGGCGTGTTGGTGCGCGCTTCGGCACCAGTTTGTACGTTGATAAAGTTGACCGGAAACCGGATGCGCTGCTGGCCGATGATGTTCGGGAAGTTAACAGCGGCGTCCACCGTCAGCTTCGGCACGGTGCTTGTATTTGGCGCGAAGGTCACAAACTGTCCGTGATCCCAGCAGAGTGTGACCGGCTCTTTGACGGTCACATATTTAATCGGCCGGCTTACGGTGCGCCGTCCGGCGCGCTCCAGTGCCTCGATCAGGTCGAGGCTTCCCCGCGCGAAGAGCGGCGGATCACCGGAATCGATTTTGATCATCAGGTTGTCGATGTCCAGCCCCATGCGTAGCGAGATGATATGCTCCACCATACGTACATAGTTGTGCGGGCCGCCTGCGCGCAGCACGATGTTGCTGACGATGGATCCGGTCGTCCAGACGTTATCAATCGCCACGCGGATCGGCAGGGAGTTCGGCTGGTCGGTGCGATCCAGCCACCAGCCTTCGCGGTCGGTCGGTTCAAAAGTGATGGTGGTGGTGGCTTTTCCCGCAAAGGTTCCCGGTCCGGAAACGCTTACCCGTTCGGCAATGGTTTTTTGCTGCGTGCGCGGCGGATGGCTCGGCTGATCGGTCAGGTCGAGGTCGACCGCGATCCGGTTGAACTCCTCATACGAAGCGGAAAGGACTTCTTCATTACCCGCCAGCAGGCGGCCCGGTGTTTTGTTCATTGTACTCATATTTTTACCACGGATTACACAGATAGCACGGATGACCCCGCTTAGACCAGCACCCGTTTCCATTTGAGTGTTGAAAATTTAAAGTTGATCAGAATAGCTAAATCAAGACCGGTTATATTCAAATATCCGAGCATTTGAGCGATATGCGTTTCGTTGAAGGCGGTCACCACTTTTGGATCAACGATAACTAGACCGTCTGCGATGAGATCCGGGATCAGAGTGCCAATCAATTTTTCATCATAGTAAACGTTGAAATTCTTCTGCTGATCACACGTGTGGCCTTTTTTAATCAACTCAATGATCAGCGCGTTTTCGTATAACTTTTCATCTAACCCCGGCTTAAGACGGTTTAGGACAGCCATCGCCGCTCCGATAATATCCTCGCTCAGCTCCCGATGTCGTAATTGTGAACTTTTATCCGTGTCCATCCGTGAAATCCGTGGTTAAACTTCCTGCCTAAAAGTACGAAAGCCGTTATAGTCTTGCGAGTTCCAAACTTTGGAAAAACAGATAAAATTTATGGAGCATCGCAGATTACTTCGATCGGTTGGAACCGTCAGCGCCTTCACCATGTTGAGCCGCCTGCTCGGTCTGTTGCGCGAAACCGTCACTGCCGCCGCTTTCGGTACCAGCGCGGTGATGTCTGATTTTGTCGTGGCCTTCCGCATCCCGAATATGTTTCGTGCTCTATTCGGCGAAGGAGCGCTTTCCTCGGCCTTTGTGCCCGTTTTTTCAGCGATCCGGGCGAAGGAAGGGGAGTCGGCGGCCTGGCGGTTCGCCCGCCGCGTAATCACATTGCTGGGCGCGGTGCTGATTATCGTCGTTCTGGTTGGCATCGGCATTACCTTCCTTCCGCCGCTCGTCGAAGCCTTTCGCAAGGGAACCCAGACCCTGCCGCTTCTGCGCATCATGCTACCGTATCTTTTCTTCATCTGTCTGACCGCGTTGTCTCAGGGAATTCTTAACAGCTTCGGGCGCTTTGCCTTGGCGGCTTTCACGCCCTGTCTGCTGAATTTGACATGGATCGCATTCGTCCTGTTTGTCTGTCCAAGAATGGGAACCACGCCGGAAGACCAGATCGCCGGCGTCGCGTTCGGCGTGTTGGTGGCGGGCGCGGTACAACTGGCGGCGCAGCTTCCTGCCATGTACCGTCTAGGCTGGCGGCCGGGAGTTGATCTGAACGCGACGGATCCTCAAGTCACCCGGTTCCTCGGCCTGATGGCGCCGACCGCGCTCGGTCAGTCGGTTACGCAGGTCAACATGACCATTAACAGCATCATGGCGCGCTGGGCGACTCCGTGGGCCGCCGCCACCATGTACTTTGCCGAACGCCTGCTTTATTTCCCGCAAGGTATTCTTGCCACCGCCATGAGCACGGTTCTGCTGCCGGTTTTTTCCAACCACGCCGCCGTTGGCGAAGAGGAGCGTATTCGACTGACCATCAACCGCGCTTTGCGGATGCTTCTGTTTGTCATGATACCGGCGGCGGTCGGTCTGATAGCGCTGGCCCGTCCGGCCACCGAAATGCTTTTAGGGTGGGGCGCGTTTGACGTCGACTCCGTGGATCGCACTGCGGCGGTGTTGCGGGTCTATGCGCCGGGTCTTTTCTTTTTCGGGCTGGCTAAAGTATTTGTTCCGGCCTTCTACGGACTGGGCGACACGCGCACGCCGTACCGCAACGGTCTGTACAGCGTCGGTCTCAACTTTTCACTCAACCTGATTTTCACGTTATCGTTGCCGACCGAATACAAAGCCATGAGCCTCGCCGGTTCGGCCGTCGTGTCGGAAGCCTTCAACGGACTGACGCTCGGCTGGCGGCTGGGACGGCGTATCGGCTCGCCCGGCTGGCTTTCCGTTCTGGCTGGTGCAGGCCGCGCGCTGATCGCCGCCGTGATCATGGGGGTGTCTGTCGTCTGGATTCACGGCTGGATGTTCCAAGCATTGTCTACCCTGAGCTCTGTCGAAGGGGAAAATCATCTCGCCGGAAAACTGGTGCAGTTTATCTCCGTCGGCGGTGCCATCGCAATCGGCATGGCCGTCTACCTGCTCGCCTCCGTTCTGCTTTGCCGCCGCGAAGCCGCACAGGTCTTCAACGCCGTCCTGCGCCGCAAATGATGACCCGAAAATCACTTGACCAATCACTTGACCTATACTTGACCTACGGGTAGAGTCCCGCCATGAGTTATCAGCCGAAATTTACTATTTCACCGGCGTTACTTTCCCGCGTGGAGTCCATCGCGGCTTTACGCGAGCAGATTCAAAGTGCGACGGTGCAGGTCGCTTGGATTCCTGCTTTGCAGAAGGATTCACGAGCCCGGAACGCCCATTCTTCCACGGCGATTGAGGGCAACCCTCTCACGCTGGAACAGGTGAGGGCGGTGGAAGCCCAGGAAGAACCGGTACCCGTACCTTCACGCGACCGCCGCGAAGTGCTGAACTATTTCGCCGCGCTACGCCACATCGAAAAGAACGCGACCAAGCAGAAGCTTACGCACGAGGATTTGTTCCGGCTTCATGCCATTATGGCCGGTCAGGTCATGGATCAAGGCGAGGCGGGAACTTATCGTACAATCCGGGTGCGTGTCGGGCCGCACGTTCCGCCGCCGCCGGATGATGTGTCGGGGCTGATGTTCGAACTGCTGGAGTGGTGGAACAAAAACTCGACGAACCTGTCGCCGGTGTTGAGTTCCGCCATCTTGCATTACCGCTTTGAAGATATTCATCCTTTTGCCGATGGCAATGGCCGTACCGGTCGGGCTTTGGCTTTGTGGGAACTGTACCGGCGGGGTTTCGACTCACACCATATTTTTTCGGTGGATGAATATTACTGGGAAGACCGTTCGCGCTACTATGCCGCACTTCAGGAGGTTCGTGTCAACGGTGATGATCTAACGTCGTGGCTGGAATACAACGCCGAAGGATTACAGCAGACACTGGAACGGGTGTGGCGGCGCATTCAGCAGTTTGCGGCATCCAAAAGCGCCTCGAAACTGGTGTTGCGACCGAAACAGGAGCAGTTGTTGCACCTGCTCCGGGCGAAGGGTGGCCTCAGTCCGCGCGAAATCTGGGGCGGCCTTAGCATCTCCAAACAAGGAGCAATGGATGCGTTGAATCCGCTGATCAAGGCCGGGCTTATTAAACGAGTAGGTACGCCGAAAAACGGACGGTATGTGCTGAAATGATTATTTTGCTCTGCCGCCGCGAAGCCGCGCAGGTCTTCAACGCCATCCTGCGGCGCAAAGGAACAAAAGAAGTCTAATGATTCATTAGTAGATATTGCGGACGTCAGACTTTGCTGCGGGGTCCAAACACTGGAAAAATCACCGCCAAACCGGAAAAGTTAAATTTATGGAATTGAGGCTTGTACAGGGGATGCGGGCCGCTATGATGGGCCGCTCTTAAAAATGGACGAATGTGAGACTATTTTACTGGACGCTCAATTAGAGGCCGTGATAGATAGTCACGCTTTTCGGGCAGTATTAGGTAATGGGCACCGGTTCACGGCCTATATTGAGGTGCGGAATTGGGAAAAGAAACGGCCGGAAGACGGAAGCTTTGTAAAGGTGGAAATGTCGCCTTACGATATGAGTGTGGGGCGGGTTATTATTTAGGTGAACTATGAAGGTTAAGGCATC